>JAGVEP010000254.1 GCA_020058145.1 Phycisphaerae bacterium
AGGAACGCGCCACCGCCGAGGAGCGGGCGCGGCTGATGTCGCAGGCCCAGGACGCGACCAATCGCCGCGACTGGCCGCGGGCACTCGAGCTCGTCGAAACGCTCGTCTCGCGTTTCCCCGGCTCCGCGGAGGTCCGCGAGCTGCGGCAGCAATTGCCGACGCTGCAAGCGAACGTCGAGATTCACAAGCGGCAGGAGCTGGAAGCGGCGATTCGCGAACTCGTCCGCACGCAGCGGTACACGGAGGCGCTGCGCATCGCCAACGAACTCATCGAGCGTTATCCCCAGTCGCCGCAGGCGGCCGTCCTGCGCGACCAACTTCCGCGATTACGCGCGCGTGCCGCACAACCCGGGGAGTAGAGCGATTTCATCTCCCATGTGGCGGCCGAGCTCCGGCTCGGCGAGGGGTCGGAAGCGGTCGGGGGTCTTTGTTTGAGGGTGAACGCGGAGACATGGGACTTTCTACTGCTGCCGCGCGCTTGACCGGTGACGCCGCCGGCGAGCTGAATGGCGCTGTTGAATCGGAGCGAGCGGGCGCCGGAGCGGGAGCGGCTCTGCGTGCAGCGCGGCCGCCCCTACGGCGAGCCTGAATGGCAAGAGCGAACCACGGCCCGCCTCGGCTTGGAGTCGTCCCTGCGCCAGCGCGGCCGGCCCCGGAAGGCCGTCGCGGTCCAGCAGTGCGTCTGACGGAAAGACCCTGACGGAAGAGGCTCCCGACCGCTCTTAATGACCTGGCCAACACCGCGTGCGGGGCGACGTGGGTCGGCATCCACCACAGCGGCGGCGTGGGCATCGGCTACGCCATCCACGCCGGCATGGTCATCGTCTGTAACGGCACGCCCGAGGCCGACCGGCGGCTGGAGCGCGTCCTGACCGCGGACCCGGCGCTGGGCGTGATGCGGCACGCGGATGCGGAGTATGAGGAAGCGCGGAGGGTGGCGCTGGAAAAGGGCGCGAACGTGGCGGCTTTACCGCAGACGAGTTGAGACATTCACCAAGCCTGGACCTCGTCGCGGAGCTGCTGAACCTTCGCTTGGTCATACTCGACAACGTACAAGCGCACGATGCGGGCGACGCGGTTGGCACAGTGCTTGATGAGACTTTCAGGGATGTCGACCAGCGACCTCGGTTCGTTTTTTCCTGGCACGAAGACCTTGATCAGTTCGTCCTCCTTGTCACTCGGCTGAGCCCCAGCCTCGCCGGCCGGAATCAGGGCACCGCGCTTCTCAAGCTGAATGTCTGGCGGCTCGGCGATGAGGAACAGTCCGAGTGCCAGCGAGTGGTCTTGAGCGAGTTCTTCAAGCCTGTCCTCGCACGTGCGCAGAAAGCTGGTGCAAGCGTTGTGCTTTCTTTCGGTCTCATTCGTGACGTCGATGAGCGCCACCGCTTCGCGCAGCAACTTCGGCGGTTTGCGAAGAACGATCGCTTCAGCGAGGCGCTTAATCACGTCGTTGTCGTTCTCGAGGGCGCGTCTTGCTACCGAGACGAGAAAGTGGTCCGTAAACTCCGACAGCCCGGCCCGGTCGGCGACAAGTTCACGTATCGCGCTGCCGTCTCGCGGGACGTCGTACGCGCCCTTGTCGCGACATCGGCGAAGCAACTGCCGGAACGCTTCCTCCATCGCAAGCGTCGTCTTGTGGTAGTAGACGGTCCGGTGCATGAAATAGCGGGCCAGAAGAAACTGCTCGGCCGCGGGGAGGGCCTTGTACTTGATCCCGACCATGCGGGTCGGGCTCACATCAACGTGGTTCAGCAGGTAGTTGATGTCGATCTCACCGTAGGGTACTCCGGCCGCCCGCGCGTCGCGGATCAGGTAGTCGAGCCGATCCATGTCGAGGCTGCTGTGAATCAGTTTGCTCAGCTGGAGATCGGCTGCCCGGCCGCGAGTAAATAGGTCGGCGATCCTCTGGGCGCGTGCCGTGTCGCCGATGGCATCTAGCAGGTCGTCTTGCTGGGTGACGATCAATTGCCCCACCTCTTCATGGCCTGGGTAGGGCAAGACTCGCCTGAGGTCGATCTTCGGCGTACCGCGGTCGCTCCGTCGGTTTCGCTCCTCCGTCAGTACGGTATGATCCAGTCGTTCCATCAGGTGGGAGTAGGGGTAGTGGCCGATGTCGTGAAGGAGCGCGGCGAGGCGCAGGTCCTGCTGTTGCTCCTCGTCCAGCCCGAGTTTCCCAGCCGCCGAGCGAAGAACGCGCGACATAACCGCCAGCACGCCCAGGCTGTGCGCGAACCGGCTGTGTGTCGCATTGGGGTAGGTTACGTGACCGAGCGCCAACTGTTTCAGGTGCCGAAGGCGCTGGAAGCTCGCCGTATCGATGACTCGCCGTTCAAGCTCGGTCAGCTCGATGGCGCCGTGGATGGAGTCAACTACGATTCGGTCCACGTTGAGCGGGCTTGAGGAGGTTGGCGTCCCTGAGCGTTTTGATCGCGTTCTGGACCTCGACTTCGCTGAAGTCCTTGTCGAACGCCTTGAGGCGCTGCCTGAGCGTCTTCGGGCCATCGTCGGGTACCTGCTGTCGGTCGATGAGGTAGTGGACAGACGCGAAGAACTCCAACCGGCGCGGCAGGTTCTCTGCTTCAGCCTGCATCAGTGCACCAAGCCGGCCCAGTTGCTGTTTCGAGAGTTGGTCGAGCGCGTACCGCTCCTGCACGGACTCAACGCCGTCTGGATCCATTGCCGCGCCGAACATATCCTTCGTGAGCGAGGAGCAGTACGGTCCATGCAGATACCAGCCGTAGTAGTAGCCGAGATCGACGCCGGCTGCCTGGGCCAGGTAAATCGCCTTCTGAATCACGAGCCGGTCGCGGAACAGGTCGAGCCTCGGCTGAATCTTGAGCTCCTGAAGAACCAACAGGTTGGCGATCTGTCGACGGTTCATGGGGGCGCGCTCCAAGCTAGTTCGGTATCTGTACGGTACAATTCCTCGGCGCGGCCGTCAAGCGCTTTTTCGCACTTTTTTTCTGAGCTCTGCCGGGACTCACCACGAACCGTGGCCCAGTCTGCCCGCGGCGCCTCGAGAAGGCCGTGTTCAGGTTGACCGCGCACCGCGATTGTCGACATCCTGTACGCTGGCGTCAATCGGAACCGAGCACTCGCGTGGATTCGCCACGGACCACATGATCGGCGGCACCACCGTCGGGGGAGAAAAGGGGGCGGGAGTCTCTTCCTGTTTGCTTACAGCGGGGCCGGCCCTGCGGCGAGCCTGAATAGCAGGAGCGGGCCGCGCCCCGGCTCTGCTTAGCGTTGGCGAACACGCGCTATGGCGCGGCCATCGCGGCCTGTCGGCCCGGGACGCGCTCTTCCGGCTGCTGCTCCGCTGCAGGCGCCTTCCGCCCGCCGCCCGTCAATTCGCAACTCGCTACTACTACGTCTCCGCGACCGGCTCCTCCTGCCCCTCCGGCTCCGCATACCGGAACTCCGCCCGCTCGCCGTTGCCGCGGTGCTTGCCGCTGATGGCGTATTCGGTCGCGCGCACCTCGCGCAGCACCGTCACCTTGATTTCGCCGGGGAAGCTGGGGACGTCCTGCTCGATTTTCAGCGCGATGTCCCGTGCCAGCTTGAGCGAGGAGCGGTCATCCACGCGCTCGGAGTCGACGATCACGCGCACCTCACGCCCGGCCTCAATCGCGTAGGCCTGCCGCACGCCCTGGAACGACGTGGCGATGGCCTCCAACTCTTGCAGCCGCTTGATGTAGCGCTCGATCGACTCGCGGCGGCTGCCGGGCCGCGCGGCAC
>JAGVEP010000132.1 GCA_020058145.1 Phycisphaerae bacterium
ATGCGCAGCGTGGTCTCGATGGTCTCGGGCCTGGCCCAGCAGGACGCGGCGCGCCAGCTCCCGAACTTGCTCCGCGTCCGGATGGCGTTGCTGCAGCGTGCGGACGACGTCGGTCGCGCGATCCCAGGCTCCCAGCGCCGCCAAATCGTCGATTTCGCGCGTGGCCAGCTCGAGGTCGTGGGCTTCGAACTGGGCCCGCGTCTGCTCGATCTGCTGGGCGAGCACATTCCAGTTCGACAGCGCGGGAAACCGCTGGCGGGCACGCTGCAAACGCTGCCGCGCCTCCGGCAAGTTGTGCTCGCGGAGGAGCATGGGGACGTCGCGTTCCAGTTGCTGCACCAATTCGGTCGCTTCGGCACGCAGCCGCGCGGCGCGCTCGGGTTCGCTGAGCAGCTCGATGTCGCGCACCTCGCGCATCAAGTGTACCAGCTCTTCCAGCAGGTGCGTCTGCGCCTCGGACCGTACATCGTTCGGCCGCGGACGCGGAAACGGCACAGCCGGCGCCTGAACCGCGGTGACCCCCGCGGCCTGGTTGCGCAAGAGGACGCGAATTTCATCGAGGTGGCTGAGAATCTCCGCCAGCCCCCACATGAGCACCGCGCAGCCGAACCAGGCGATGAACCCGACGCTGGCCTCGACCAGCGCGGGCACCGTCGTGTCCGGCGCGTGCCCCAGCGTCCAGAAGCGCACGCTGACCGCGATCACGGCCACGAGCGCGAGCAGGCCTGCCATGATCTTGAGCGCCGCGACCACGAACCTGCCTGGGCTGAGGCTGTCCGGCGCATTAGCCTCTTGCGTATCCGCCATGTCTACCGACCTCCAATGGATCGGCATTATTTCCGCTTAGCCGGGAAAAAGCTACACGACTTGCCGCAGCGACAGTTCCCCCTGCCCGCTCGCAGCCGGCTTCCCGCGACCGCGATAGCGCTGCACTTTGCGGTCGTAACGCTTGCCCTCCGTGGTGGCATGATGGCGCGCGGCAAACGGGGTGTCGTTCGGCAACTTCGGCATCGGCGAGGGCGCCAGCGCGGCCAGCCGCGCGAACTCCGCACGCACATCCGCTACCTCGTAGCCGTGCCCGGTCCGCTCGGAAAGCGACGCGGCGATCACCCGCAGCGCCACCTCGTTCGGCAGCAAATTGTGCAGCGCGACCTTCGTCTCCCGGTACAGTTGCAGCAGCATGTCCTCGTGCAACGCCGGCCACGCACCTGCCCCCGGCCGCGCCGCACTCTCATCCGCCACGCCCGCGAGCCGCTCCTCCGTGTGCTTCGCATAGTCCGGCGAGAGATCGACGCCCACGTATTTTCGCCCGACCCGCTTGGCGGCCACGACGGTCGTCCCGCTGCCGACGAACGGATCGAGCACGATTTCGCCGGGGTTGCTGCTGGCGAGGATGATCCGCTGGAGCAGCGCCGCGGGCATCTGGCAGCCGTGAAAGCCGGCCCGCTCCTTGAATGTGCCACAGACACGCGGGAATTCGTCCCACACGTCGTCCGGCACGCGTCCGAGCGGGTGGGCGCGCAGGTCCTGGTACTCGGTGTGCCGCGCGCTGGGGAAACGCAGCAGTCGATCATTGAACGTGAACCGCTGCGGGTCCTGCGTGAAATACAGAATGTGCGTGTGCGCCCGGCAGAACTTGTTCCGCATGTTCTGCCCGAACGTATACCGCCAGATGATCCAGTTCCGCAGGTGCAGGCCCAGTTCGCGACCGATGATCCGCAGGTCGGCGACAAACTCGGCACCAATCGCAATGTAAAACGACCCGTCGGCCTTCAAAACGCGGCGGCACGCAGCCATCCACTGCCGCGACCAGCCCACATACTCCTCGTCGGGTCGGTCGTCGTGGTATTTGTCGTAGACGTACCCGATATTGAAGGGCGGGTCGGCGAAGACCAGGTCCACGCAGCCCGCGGACCAGCTTTTGAGCAACTCAATCGAGTCACCACAATATATAGTATTATGTCTCATGCTTGCGCCATAAATGTTGTATGTCGATTAAATCGCCGGCATCAGCGTCCGTCAAGCTCGGCCATGAGCCGATTTCGCACGGCGTGGATCCGCCGCCAGTGCGTGCCCTCCCAATAAACGTGCGCGCACACGGCACAGCGGTAGAACTCCTTGGCCCACACGAGGCTACGCGCCGGGACGACATCGGCCACGTCCGCCCGACTGACGGCACGCAACTCGCCATTGCAGCGCGTACAGCGGGGAAACCCCGGTGACAGCCGCAAGCCGCGGACTGCGCAGCGGACCTGCTCGTCCAGCGTGAGCCCGACTGGGAGGCGAAAACCGCCCAGCTCCCCGGTGGTGAACAGTCGTCGCTCGAACAGCTTCCCGTCGGACGAAACGACCACGCGACCCTCGGCGCGGGCATGTTCGGCCAGCGCGCGGTCCTCGATGCCCGGCGTGTAGCTCGTGTCCACGCCCAGCACACGGAGCCAGCGGGCGAGCCCGCCGCACATGGCGTCGCAGGCGAGCTTCGGCGGCGGCTGGGAAACACGGGCGGGCACGCGAATATTCTACCGACCGGGCCGTGGCACCGCGTGGCGCGCTACGGCTGCGATTCGGGTTCCTCGGGCGCGGCCTCTTCGCCAGCGGGAACGGTGCGGGCGTCCGTAAGGGCCGCCCGATCTGTAACCACGATCTCCACGCGCTGGTTGGAGCGTTGCCCCGCGTCGTCGTAGGCGGGGACGACGACGGGGTCGCCGGCGCCGCAGGCGATCAGGCGCAGGCGCACCCACTCAACACCCGCCGCGGCAAGCGCCTCCGCGACCGCCGCCGCCCGCTGATACGACAAGGCCATACCGTTATTCGGAAGTTGGTGGGCTTCCGCGAGGCTGACGTGTCCCCGGACTTCGATCACGCTGCGAAAGCCGGTCAGGTGCACCGCGATGTCACGGATCGTGTCTTGCGCGGCGGCTGACAACTCGCCCACGCTCGCTTCGAATGGCACCAGCCCGCCGAGGCCGAAGTAGTCGCTGGGCCGTAGCGTGTGCGTGGCTTCGTGCCGGCCCTTGGGACCCGGGTCCGTAGCCGGTCCCACGCCGCTGCGCGCCCGCAGGCGCTGCACGAGCGACTGGTCGCGTGGATTGAGAGAATCGGCATCGACGGGGTTGTTGAACGCGGCGCGTACCGCGAGGGCCCAGTCGAGCATGTCGGGAGCGGCCTCCAAGAGTGCGCCGTTGCCCTCCGAGTCACCTTCGCCGGCGCGGACACCGCCGCGCACGTTCGCGTCCTTCATGAAGAAGGCCAACATGATGACAAAGAAGCCCATCATGAGGGTGACGTTGTCGGCGAAGGAAATGAGCCATTCCGGGGCGCCTTCGTGCTCCTCTCCGTGGCCGCCGCCGCCAGGCCCCCCCCCGTGGCCGGACTTGTGACCGCCGTGCCCGGCGCCGCCGCCCCCTTCACTATGTCCAGCGACTTCTTCTTCTGCCATGACGGGGCGCTCCGCACGAGAGCCAGGGTGTTATGGTCGGATCACGCGGCGGCCTTGAGCTTGGCCCGTTGCGGTGCCGGGATGAAAGCGAGCATCTTGTCGACGGTCATCCGCGGGTTGTCGCCGTACTGGATCGACAAAATGCCCTGCAGCATCATTTCGCGGTTGATGATTTCCTCGCCGGAGCGGAGGGAAAGTTTGTCACCGATGGGGCCGGCGATGGCGTTGGCGAGGATGGTCCCGTACATGGTGCAGACGACGGCGATGGCGAGCATCTTGCCCATCGCGCCGACATCACCGCCGCCCAAGTTGCCGAACATGCCGATCTGTCCAACCAGCGTGCCGACCAGGCCCCAGCCGGGGCCGTAGAGTTTGATCAGGTCAAAGAACTTCTTGCCGGCCCTGTGCCGTTCCTGCATGGCGAGAACTTCCATGCGCAGCGTGGTCTCGATGGTCTCGGGTGAGGTGCCATCGACGGCCATCTTGAGCGCCTGCACGAGGAACCCGTCCTTGATCTTGGCGATTTCGGCTTCCAGGGCCAGCAGGCCGTCGCGGCGCGATTTCTCGCTCAGATTCCGCAGGAGCGCGATGACTTCGGCGGGCGGGGTGGCCTTGTGAAACATGAACCGGCGGAGGAAGCCGGGGACGCACTTGAGCTTTTCCATGGGCATGGCCATGAAGACCACGCTGATGCTGCCGCCAAACACCATGAGCACGCCTTCCTGGGAGTAGAACATGCTGAAATGGCCGTGCGACGTCTCAAAGCCGACGAACAACAAGATCGCCAGGCCGAAGAGCGTGCCGATGAGGCTGGCGATATCCATAGTCACACCCTTCGGGCGGCGGCGCTGCGAGACGCGGCAACGCGCAATTCTCTGCGGAATTTATCGACCGGGGGCGCGCAGGTATTCAGTTGGGCGCCGCCGGGTCATGGCGGGCGAATGTCGGCGCGGTGGACCGGGCCGATAACTCAGCGTGCTAACTCTGGGTGCTTGGCTTCCAAGTGCTGCCGGGGTCTGATATACTGAGTCTGCCCACCGAGTGCATACTCTGTGATGGGCCCGGATAGAGTATTGTGCGAGGGTTGAAGCCGTGCAAACGAACCGGATTCTCCTACCGATGGTGCTGATCGCCGCACTGGCGGGCGGTGGACACGCCGAGACGCTCCTAATCCGCAGCGACCTCGCCGGCACTTGGATCGACGCGACCGACGGCACGCCGCTCAACATCGCCGGCGACGACGTGGCGGATATCGTCTCGACCGTCGGGAATGCCGTGTTCTCGACCGGGACGTGGCACGTCGGCAACAACGGTGGGGTCGGGTTCGGCACGTCGAATCTCATGCCGCCGGTGAATCAGCCAATTCCCACGCAGCAGCTTTACCAGGGACAGCAAGCCGTCGCGCCGTTCGCCGACGACATCGGCGATGACACCGGCAACACCTTCTGGAAGGTCGTACACCGCCACGGCAGCCGCGCGGACGTGCTCGTGATCGAGTGGTTTGATAAGCGCTTCGAAGGGCAGCAGGACACCTCGCGATTCGAAATCCAGATTTTCAGCGACCCCGGCCCGAACCGGATTTACGCGCAGTTCCTTTACCAGGACATCGAGCAGCCGTGGCCCAACGGTGGTGCGATTGCCACGATCGGATACCAGGACGGCGGCGCCGGTTTCAACGACGTGCAATGGAGCTACCATGTCGCTGGGGCCGTTTCGAACGGGATGGTGTTGTCGCTCGTGCCGGAGCCGGCGGCCATGGGGTTGGCAATCGTGCTCTTGAGCACCGTGCGGCGCCGCATTCCGTAGGGTGGGCACTGCCCACCAAAAGCGGAGCAGCCAACCCGTGGGCAGTGCCCACCCTACGGCGCCAGGGCGTGTTCGCAGTCCGCCAGAACACGCTGGATGCGCTGTGTTTCGGGGTGCGTGGCGCCGAACCTGTCCGAGCAAATCTGAGCCGCCTCCTGAAGTGAACTCAGCGCTCCGCGAGCGTCGCCGGCCTCGAGCAGGAGTTGACCGCGCAGCAGCAGGGCCCGCGCACGGCGGGGATCGGTCGTCGCAAGCATCTCAAACGCCCGCGTGCAGTTCTCGGTCGCCCCGGCGGTGTCCCCCTGCATCCGTAGCGCCGCCCCGAGGTTCAGCAGTGCTTCCGCGACCTGCGGATGGGTCTCCCCACGCGCCCGGCTGAACAAACCCAGCGCCTGCCGGAAGTAATCGGCGGCCTGGGCGTATTCGCCGTCGTCGAAGAGGGTCAGGCCGAGGTTGGTCAGGCCGACGGCGACGTGGGCATGTTGCTCGCCGAGCACGGCGCGGGCCTGGGCGACATACTGCTCAAACATCTGCCGCGCCGCCGCGGATTCACCTTTCAAACGCAACAGCAGCGCGAGCTTGTTCAGGCTGACCAGCGTTTCATGGTGCGTCTCGCCGAGCGCTGCGCGGCGCATTTCCAGGGCCTTGCGCAGCAGCGGTTCCGCCTCGTCGAGCCGTGCCGCGTCACGCAGCAGCGAGCCGAGATTGGCCAGGCTGTTCGCGACGTCGCCGGGGTCGTCGTCCAGGCGCGCGCGCAGCGCGAGCGCGTCGCGCAGGTAGGGCTCGGCCCGCGGATAGTCCTTCTGGTCGAAGTACAGTTGCCCGAGCCCGTTGAAGACTTCGGCGACCGGCAGGCTTTCGCGGCCGAACAGACGCGTGCGGATGTCCAAGGCCTCCTGGTAGGCCGCCAGCGCCTCCGCGTACCGGCCTTGCTCCTTGCAGGACCAGCCCAGTAGAAATAGCGTGTCGCCGGTCTGGACGTGACCGGCTCCCAGAACCGCGCGGCGCAGGTCGGCCGCCCGCCGGAGGTGCTGCTCGCCTTCCGCATACAGACCGAGGTTCATATAGACCCGCCCGAGCGTGTAACGGACACGGGCTTCGACCTCCGGCTGATCCGCGAGGCGGTCGGCGCGCCCGGCGGCATTGTCCAGCGTGCTGCGCAGCGCACGATACAGGGGGCTGTCGCGATCGACTTCGGCGGCTTCCGGGTCCACGCTCGTCAGGACATTGTCCAGAAATTCCGCCACCAACTCGGCCCGTTGTGCGTGCCTGCGAGCGGTTTCACGCTCGCGCGCCGCCTGCCGCCACAGCGCCAGCGACGTGAAGAACCCCACCGTCACCACCAGAACAAACGCCGCCGCGACGGCCGCGGGCAGACGATAGCGGTGCAGTTGCTTGCGGAGCACATAGGCCAGCGAATCTCGTTTGGCCTCGATTGGCTCGCCCGCGAGATAGTGTCGGACATCGCGGGCCAGCTCGCCGGCGCTCTGGTAACGCCGCTCGCGTTCTTTGGCCAGGCATTTGAGGACGATCGTGTCGAGCTCGTCGTCCAGGCCGCGTGCGCGGGAGCGACGAAGTGACGAAGCGACGAAATTAAGGGGACGGAGGCTGGAACTGCCGCCCTGACGGCACGCGGCACGGACGACCGTGCTGGGGCGCTGCGGTTTGGCGTGCAGAATGCGGTCGAGCACGTCGCGAACGTTGCCGACGACCTCGTACGGCATCCGACCCGTCAGCATGTGGTACAGCACAACGCCCAGCGCGTAGACATCGGTGCGGATGTCGATCCGCCCCGGCAGACCGGCAGCCTGCTCCGGCGCCGCCCAGGGCACCGAGCCGATGAACTGCCCCGTCTGGCTCAAGAGCCGCGGATGCTCGCCGTCCGTCACGTCCTCCAGGGCCAGCTTCGCCAGGCCGAAATCGAGCACGTGCGGCTCGCCATGGGCATCGATGCGGATGTTGGTTGGTTTCAGGTCGCGGTGAATGACGCCGCACAGGTGCGCCGCGGTCACGGCGTCGCAGATTTTGGCAAAGAGCCGCAACAGATTGGCGGGAGTGTGGTGGTCCTGCGCGAGGTAGGTGTCGAGCGTCTGGCCCGAGATGTAGTCCATGACGTAGAACGGGCAGCCGTCGGCGACGCCGCTGTCGTGTACGCGGACAATGTTGGGGTGGTCGAGGTGGCCGAGGATCTGGACCTCGCGTTCGAGGCGCGTCCGGGCGCGGGCGTCCACGAATGGCCCGCCGTGGAGGACCTTGATCGCGACTTTGCGTCTCGTCGACTTCTGAATCGCGAGATAGACGACGCCCTGCCCGCCGTGGTGGATTTCGTGGACGACCTCGTAGCCTTCAAACTTGTTGGGCAAGACCTCCTGCACGGGCGGGGGGGCGCCGGGATCGGTCAATGGCTCCGTACCGTTGGCCGCCCGGTGGGCCAGCTCGACGAGGTGTAGCTTCTGCAGCTCGCGCTCGAGTTCCGGCAGCAGGTCCGCGTGCGACGCGAGGATGTCCGCGTCCGAGAACCGCTCACCAGACGATCGCCGGCGAATGCACTCGGCGACGACCTGCTCGACGAGCCGGGCCCGGGCGGAACTGGCGGAATCCGAACTGTCGGCTGATGACGACATACCGGACTTTCTCACGTGTGGCCGCGGGGCGGCGTGCCCATCGTCAGAGCCGCGCCCACCATATAAGTGACACCAGCCCGCGGCGCTTTCTAGCCGCGGCTGAAAAACTGCGACGACCGGCCGAGAGCTACCCGCAGCTCACGCAAACCGCGGTGGCAGAGCATGTGTACGGCCCGCTCGGTCCGGCCCAGCCGCGCCGCGATGTCCGCGACCGGCAGACCTTCGATATACCGCAACCAGAGCGCCTGGCGATAGTCTTCCTTCAGGCTCGCGAGACCAACCTGAACGGCCTGCACCGCCTCCTGTCTCGCCACGGCCCGGCTCGGTGTAAGCGTGTCCACGTTGAGCATGTCGAGCAAACCAAGCAAGGAACCCTCCGTCGCGCGCACGCCGCCCTGCACCGCCACGCGGCCCCCGCCACGCTTGGCGGCCCGCTGGCCCTTCACGAGGTCAAACAGGCGGTGCTGCGCGATGGCGGCCAGCCAGGGATGAAACGACGTGCGGCCTGCCGGCACGAAGTTGTGAATTTCGCGGAAGGCGACGGCAAACGTCTCCTGCAACACGTCTTCCGCCGTAATCACGCTGCGAAATTCGTCCGGCAGCTTGCGCGCGACCTCGGCCGCGAGGCGGTCGTAATGCGCAACGAGCAGCCGCTCCAGGGCAGCCGTTTCGCCGGCGGCGGCCCGCTGAACCAACTCGATTTCGGACTCCTCCGCGGTCATCGTTCCGCCCTTCCGATAATTTACGCCGCGAACCTGTCGGGCCCGGCGGCGGGCAGGTCCACTGTACTACTTCTACCCTGTAAACGCTACGCAGGGCGACTCCCGCATCCGCACTCAAATCCGGCCCGGTTTCAGTGCGCCGGCCGCGCGACCGATAAACGAATACGTGTTTCCCCGTGTCGCCGCACGTCACAGGAGCTGAACATGTCTCTCCGCTTCTTGGTCCTCCCACTCGTACTGGTTCCCCTCGTCCTCGCCGGCTGCCCCGCCACGACGAACTCGACGGAGGGCAGTCTTAGCAACGGCTCGGGCACCACGAGCACCGGCAGCTCCACAACAGACACCGGCGGAACGGCGACGGACACCGGCGGGACCACCACCGGCACCGGCGGGCAAGGCAGCTCCGGCCAAGGCAGCAACGGCGCCACCACCGGCAGCACGACCGGAACTGGGCCGGGAACCAGCACGAATGCCGGCGGCACCAGCGGGGCCGTCGCGATCACAGGCCGCATCAACCCCGGCCAGGCGGCCAAGGCGCGTCCGCGGATGCAAAGTGAGACCTATCCGTACACGGTCGTCGCTCAGAGCAACCAGACCGGTGAGCTTTACCGCGGCGCGACGGACGGTGCCGGGGATTTCAGCGTCGATCTCCCCGAGTCCGAAGCCGGCCACACTTTCGGCGTCACCATCCTCGGTCCCGACGGCCGCGCGGTCGGTCCGGTGCTGATGGACAAGACGGGCGACCAGGGCGTGACGGGCGTCGCGCTGGACCACGTCGCCGACCTGGGAACGATCGCGCTGCCCGCTGATCCCACCAAGACCGCCATCTCGCCCGGGACGGATAGCAATGTGTCCGACATCGTCGACCCGAACCTGACCGCGCGGCTCAATGCCGACGGCGCGCCGGTCGGGCTGGCTACCCACG
Organism: Phycisphaerae bacterium; assembly: GCA_020058145.1. Taxonomy (GTDB): domain Bacteria; phylum Planctomycetota; class Phycisphaerae; order UBA1845; family Fen-1342; genus JAGVEP01. The sequence continues at coordinate 9,517 of JAGVEP010000132.1, forward strand.
GCAAGGGCTCCGACGCCGCGACCGGACAACCCGGAACCGGCCTCGTCGATGCCGACCATGACGGCCTGATCGACGTCTTCGATGCCGACGACAACGGCAACGGCACGATCGACGATTTCGACTCTCTGGGCGGCGCTGCGGGCCAGCCGACCGACTATCACGTCAATTTCTTCATGAACCTGAAGATCGGGGCCGAGCAGGCGCCGGTCTACTACACGGGCGCCGCCGCGGACGTGGAAACGCACCTCGCGACCGAAACGGTCATCACGTTTGAGGTCATGATGGAGCCCACGGCGACGCGGCACATCACTGCGGCACAGCTCCTCGAAACGCCGGGGCCTTCGTACCTGCCCATCGCCACCAAGACGGGCGCAGGCAGCAGCGGCACACTCTGGAAGAACACCAGCTACGCATTCGACATGAAGTCGGACCGCTGGGATGCCTTCGCGATTCCGAACGCAGAAATGCAGGCCGGCGACACGTTCACCCTCGAAGTCTCTTTTGACGATGGGAAGACCGAGCAGTACTCGCGGATGATCAATTACGTCTTCAAGAACATCCCGAAGCTGCTCCAGTACGGCACGGCCGGGGCGCTCGTCGCGTTCAACGTCCTCGACCCCAACATCAACGGCGCCCCCAGCAAGCCGATCCTGTTCGACTCGGCCCAGGACCTGACCCTGGTCTTCCAGCCCCCGCCGGACGAGACCGGCGCGCCGATCACCGGCATGGATTACACTTTCCAAATCTTCTACATGGGCGACACCGGCCAGCAGCTCAACGGGCAGATCGACACCCACGCGACCTGGCCGACGCCGATCGCGGGGCAGCAGAATACGACCTACTATGTCCACAAGGCCGATCTGGGGACGCTGCCGACCGACGGGACGTACACCGTCACGCTGCCGAGCGAGCTGTTCCCGTCCGCGGTGACCTTGCTGGACGCGTCGACCGCGGCGATCTCACAGTTCAAGATCGACATCACGGCGGAGGCTCCGACCGGCAACGCCGCGATCATGTTGGTGTTCCAGCCGTAGTAGCCGCGGAAAAAGACGAGTGTTTCGGTCGGGCGCGCGACGCCGGTCGGGGGACCGTGCTTGAACTGCGCGGGCGGCGGAACTACAACGTACCGGCGGGCCCCGCCAGCCGGGCTGGGGCCCGGGAGCTGCGCCGGTCATGCCGCTGAGAATCCGCTGTCCGCATTGTCGGTACGTGCTCGTCGCCCCGGACGAGGACGCCGGTGAGCCGCGCCCCTGCCCGGCGTGCGGGCAGATGTTCAGCGTGCCGCTGCCGCGGGCCGCTACCGAGCTCAGCCCGCAGCCGCTGACCGCCCTGCCGCACTGCCCGCGTTGTGCCACGGAACTGCCCGTCACCGCGGAACATTGCTACCGGTGCCATACCGACTTGAAGACCGGTCAGCGGCTGCCGTGGCGGCAACGCCTGCCACTACTGTCCTGGCGGGGCCGGCTGCTGCTGGGGCTGAGCGGGGCGGTGCTGATCGTGGTGACGCTCGCCGGGGTGCAGATTTACCGCACTTGGACCCAGCCTGCCCGCCCGACCTTCACGCCGGTCACGCCGAAACCGATCCCCGGAGCGCAGTTGGTCAGCCGGCTGCTCAACGCGCGCGACGCGGCCGAGCGTAAGGAGGCGCTGGATGCACTTCTGGGCATCGAGCAA
>JAGVEP010000362.1 GCA_020058145.1 Phycisphaerae bacterium
GACGTGACGGCTGACGTCCAGGCCTTCGCGAACGGTTCATTGGCCAATCATGGATGGATCATCAAGGATGAGCTGCCGTGGGGCACGTTCAACATTCCCGTCACGCGGCTGTACAGCAAGGAGTTTGGCGGCGAGCTTATTCCATACCTCGAAGTGGTTACCGCGGGCTGTACGATTGCCGACTGGGCGTTTGACGAGGGCAGCGGCGATGTCGCGCACGACCAGTCCGGCTACGGCAACCATGCCGCCATCGGCGACGCCGAATGGGTCGCGCACGGCCCGTGCGGAGGTGCGCTCGAGTTCGCGGATACGGACATCGCGTACATCCCTGATACGATGGACGATCCCATTGAAGGCGCATTCACGGTGGCCGCCTGGGTCAAGTGGGCCGGCCCCAACTCCTATGGGAGAGTGTCCATCGTCCTTGACGCTCGCAGCCTGTATCCCCATGGCGGCTTCTACTTCGGCGTGCGCCAAGACGGCGGTATCTGGCTGGATCTCCTGTCTCCGAGCGGCTACCACGATTTTTCCAGCGTCGGGACCATTCCGGTAAACGCCTGGGCACACATCGCAGCCAGTTTCGACCACGCAACCCAGACCGTTCGTCTATTCATCAACGGGCAGGTGGACAGCTCCGCGGTCCACGCCGAGCCGTACTACGATACCTGGTTGAACCCGGCGATCGGAAACAACCGCTGGGCGCCGGGTGACGGGCAGTGGGCGCCGCTGAACGGCGTTCTGGATGAGCTGCATGTCTTCCAGTGCGCGCTGAGCGCTGCGGAGGTCGCCGAGCTGCGCTGCACGTGCCTGAAGGCTGACCTGAACTGCGATTGCGTCGTCGACTTCGACGACATCGACCCCTTCGTCCTGGCGATAAGCAATCACGAGGAGTACGAGCAGCAGTATCCCAACTGCGACTGGATGCGCGCCGATTGCGACTTCAACGGTTACGCCGACTTCGGCGACATCAACCCGTTCGTGGGCCTCCTGAGCGGCGGTTCCGGCGAAGTGCGGTAAGTGGGCAGCATGGTGGGAGGTGCCGCGATGTCGATCGCGACGGCGCCTCCCACCCCAATTCCGAGCCGCGGCATTTATGTCGCGCGGAGCCGCCGCGCGGCATGAATGCCGCGGCTCAGGGGGCGTTGTCAGTAAGCACTCGCAGGCGCCACTGCGCCAGCTCGGGCTCGTTCATCGGACTGAGGCGGCTTCGCGGATCGAGTGTCACGCCAGTCTCGACGCACTTGGTAAAGCACTCCCGCGCCTGCCCGATCCGCCCTGCCAGCCGGTGTGCTTCCCCCGCATAGTAGTAGGCCTCACAGACCTGTACACGGTCGCCGCGCGCGGCGCTCTGGATCAGCTCTTCGGGCGCCGACTGCTCGGCGAGACACGTGAAGATGCTCTTCAGCCAGGGGCCGCTGTCCGCAACGCCCTCCAGGGCCCTGTTCACCACGCTCGCGGCTTCTTGCGGGCGACCCTCGTCCCTGAGAATGATGTACAGGCGCGCGTCTGAGTAGGAGGGTCTGTCCAGACTCGCCAGGCAAGCCCGGTAGTCCTCAGCCGCCTCCGCCGTGCGTCCCAGGATCGACAGTGGGGTGGCGCGTTGGTAGCGTATCCAGAGGTTGCTCGGGGGGCGCTCACCGTTCAGTACCACAGCTCTGTCGTAGTCGGCGACGGCCTTTTCGTACTGCCCAAGGCGTCGCCAGATGTGACCGCGCTCATAATATAAGTTGGATTTCTCAGGATCGTCGCGGGCCAGCATGTCGTCATACTGCTCGATGGCGTCGTCCAATCGGCCTTGCCTGACCAGCACCCAGGCCATGAACCGGCCCCACACGCAGCGGTTCGCTCCGATGGCAACCAGGGTCTGGGCGGCCTGCAGCGCCTCGTCCAGGTTCACCGTAAGCAAGGCCAGCTTGGCCCGGCGCTCCCAGGCCAGGTCCCAGTCTGGCGCGCGGTCGGTCGCCTTTCGCGAGTAGCACAGCGCGTTGTCGTGGTCGAGTGTCGCGAACGACCGAACATACCACGCCTCGGCCGTGTCGGGCGCGTCACGCTTCACCCGGGCTTCCAACTCCTCGGCTTGGGCCATGTTGCCCCTCTGCCGGTAGATTTCCGCCAGCAAAGCCGCACGCTCCCAGCGCGCCGGGCCTGGCCCAAGCTCTCGCTCGAGTAGGCCCACGGCGTATGCACGCCCCGGAACGCCCGGGTCCTTGAAGCTGACCTGAGCGAAAACCAGACAAGCCTCCGGCAGTTGGGGATACTGCCCGTACAGCGCGCTGGCCTTCTCCACCATGGCGGTCGATTCGCCGCGCTCGAGGACGTCCTGCATCTGGAGCAATTCGCGCCGCACCTCGATTAGCTCACGCTCACGTTGCTCCTGGCGGGCCGCCGCCTCGCGGGCGTGCCTTTGCTCCTGTGCGTACCGGGTCCACCAAATCCCGCCGCCCAGACCCAGCATCACTAGCGCCGCCGCCAGCGCCAGCCGCCAGCGGTGCTTGGATAGCTTCTTCCGCAGAACGTACAGCCCGCTCGGCGGCCGCGCCAAGATCGGCTCGCCGGCGAGATGTCGGCGAATATCCGCCGCCAACTCTCCGACCGTTTGATAGCGGCGCGACGCGTCCTTTTCCAGGGCTTTCAACACGATCGTCTCGGGGTCACCACGCAGTACCCGGTTGATCGTGCTGGGCCGGCGTGGCAGCGTCTGGCAGATCGTGTTGACGGCTTGCGGCAGCGACGGACTCAGCTCGTAGGGCCGCTGGTTGGTCAGCAGTTCGTATAGGACCACGCCGAGCGAATAAACGTCGGTTCGGGCGTCGCCGGCCCCGGCGTCGCCACGGGCCTGTCCGGGGCTCATGTACTGCAGCGTGCCGGCGATGTGACCCGTGATGGTCGTGAGACTCGTCTGTGTCACGTCGGCACGGGTTAGCCGCGCGAGGCCGAAATCGAGGATCCGTGGACGCCCGTCGCTCGTGACCAGGATGTTCGTCGGCTTCAGGTCGCGGTGGATGACGCCGCGCGAGTGGGCGTACTCCACGCCATCGCAGACCTGGCAGAAGAGCTCCAGCCGAGGCCACAGGGCCAGGCCCTGTTGCTGAACGTATTGGTCCAGCGGAATGCCCTCCACCAGCTCCATCGCGAAGAAATGCTGCCCCAAGGCCGCTTGCCCCGCTTCGTAGATCGCCGCTATGGCCGGATGGTTCAGACAAGCCAGCGTCTTGATCTCGCGCTGGAAGTGGCGCAGCTCGTGTGGCGGCGCCGTCCGCCCGCCGCGCAGCACCTTGAGCGCCACGGGGCGCTGCGGCGAAGCTTGCTCGGCACGGTACACGACGCCCTGGCCGCCCTCGCCGAGCAGGCCGGTGATGGTGTAATTCCCAATCTGGGCCGGCAAGGCGCCCGCATTGGCCAGGGACCCGGTAGTTACGGTGCTGATGGCGGCGCAGAATTCCCCGGCCAGCGCACGGCACCGCGCGCACTCTTTGAGGTGGGTCTCGAGCTCGGGGGCCGCCCGATCAACCCAGCTCCAAAGCTGCGTTTCCGAAACCCTACACTCCATGCCCCAGCCCCTGGTACGGGCCGCACCCGGCCCCACTTGGACCGGCATTATCGGAGATCATACCAAACTTACCCGTGTTTGTCTGCTACCAACGCGTTTTGGGGCTGGACGAAGCCCCCGCGGAGGGTGTAGACTACATTTGGATCGGAAGATGTCTTCCGAGCACATCGAGCACGCCTGCCGCCGCTGGAGCAGCTCCTGACGCCGGCAGGAGAAAGGAGCGTAACCCATGCTTCGACGGACGGGCGGACAGAGAATTGGCTGGCTGGCGGCGGCCGCGCTGAGTGCGGCGGCACTGGCCACTGCGGGGGCGTATGGTGCCGAGCGCATGGTGCTTGGCGAGTACTTTACGGCGACGTGGTGACCCACGTGTGCGACGGCCGGTCCGGTCGTTAACACGCTGATCACCAACTATCCCAACACGTTCGCCGTAGTCGAGTACCACGTCCAGGACATCTACTCCACCACTTGGGGGGATGCGCGGGCCAACTTCTACAATGTCTGGGGCGACGGCATTCCCTGGTTCGCCTATGACGGCTTGTTTGATGCCTGGCCGATCAACACGTACACGAGCAAATTCATCCAGCGTCAGGCGGTGCCGACGCCGGTGACCATGCAGGTTGGGGCCACCCACGTCAGCGGCAATACCTACCGCATCCAGATCCGCACCTGCCTGGAGGCCGCCTCCACCGCTAAGAACCTGCGAACCTACGCCGTGGTTGTGCAGGATCACTATCCGGCCACCCCGACGTACTCGCGCAACACGTTTCGTACGGCGACCACCACCGCCGATTTCCTGTTGCCGCCGGGTGGCTGCCACTTCGAGACGCGCAACGTCACACTGGACCCCAACTGGACGCAGACGAATCTGGGCATCATCGCGTGGGCCCAGACGCCGGCCGCCGCGGCCCCAGCCGAGGTGCATCAGGCCGCCAAGGACTTGTGGCCGTTCCAGGCTTTAATGACGCCTGGCGATCTCAACTGCGACGGGCTGGTAGACTTCGACGATATCAACCCGTTTGTGTTGGCACTGAGCAGTCCGGACGCGTACCTAATTGCGTTTCCGAACTGCAACATCCTCAACGGCGACTGCAATGGTGATGGTTACGTGGATTTCGACGACATCAACCCGTTTGTGGAGCTGCTGAGCGGCTGAGACGGCCTTCCTGGGAAAACACCTCTGTCCGAGCCGCGCGCGATAGCGAGCGATCCGCGCAGCGCGTGGGCGCCCGCGTGCGGACTATACGCGCGATGCGTGCCAGTATGACCCTCCCGCAACCCCCGCCCACGAGGGGCGGGGATTGCGGCGTGGGTGTCCCATTCTGCGCGGAAGAGGGGTTGCGGAAGGGGCGTCTTTTCGTGCGCGTACGGGGGTCGTGAAACAGGCGGCGCGCAAGCTCCTGTGGGCGGCAGGAGTTACGGAAATTCCGACTTTTTCTTGCATTGTTTTTTTTTTCGTGCTAGACTGATCTTATCGGATGAGTTGGCGGGCGCTCGGGAAGGCGTAGCATCCGACCTGGGCTCCCCCGGACTGCTTTTGACCAAAGGAGCGTGACTCCCATGCGGCTTGTCACGAGGACGATTCTGCTTCTGGGATTCCTGACCGCGGCGGCGAGCGCGACGCCTTACTACGTCGGATTCGAAGGCGACCGCATGCCCGAAGAGGTTCCGGGCTATGTGCGCCACTTTGGCGGTGGAGGGGCCACGCGCTCGATCGAGACCGATCCGAACGGCAACAACTACCTCGTCATTGACTCCCTGGCCAGCCAGATGATCTACGATTACGCGGTATGCCCCCGTCAGATGGACCCTTACGGCCCCGAAGAGGTCTTCGGCGCCGAGTGGCGGCTGGCGGTCGTCGAGCAGTACGGCTACTACAACGATGTCGCAGGGTTTGTCAGCGACGGTGGCAACTGGGTGGCATTTGAGTATGCGCTCGACCACGTTACTAGCCTCGGCGACGGTTCATGGTCATATCCAATTTCGGTTGGCGACTTTCATACCTATCGAATCGAGTCACCGGACATGGAGACCTACAGGCTTTGGGTCGATGCCTACCTAGTCCACGCGGGCGCGTGGGAACCGGGGGTTACCTACGCCGCGGGGCTCTTCGGTGATCCCAGCCAGGGGGCTGGGGCACGATCGCTGGCGAAGTGGGACTACTTTCGGTTCGGCGTCGTGCCGGAGCCGGATTCGGTGATACAGATTCTGCTTGTGTGCGTCTGCGCGGCCGCGCATCGCAGGTAGTCGTGTTCTAGACAACTGGGTTCCAGAAAACAAGGAGACGATCAATGACTCGTTGGAGTAAAATGGTATGCTGCGCGCTCAGCGCGGCGGCTGCCGGGATTTCCTGGGCTGACATCGTGCTGTGGGAGGGCGACCCGAACTATTGCCAGATTGTTCAGGCGCCGCTTAGTACCGTTACCATCACCGGCCAGGGCGCCTTCAAGTTGCGGGCCTACGGCCCAGGCGGCCTGGAGGACATCAACAAGATTTGGGCCCCCGGTGTGTTCGGTAGCGTCCACGTCTCGGTGATGGCTGACCCGAACGATCCCAACATCCCATGTTGCGAGGGTGCGCGGCACGTACACATCCTCGATCTATCCGGCGCGACCTTGTCGTTTGTTGAGACGGTGCTCACCAGTGGGAACGCGGCCGACTGGGACGACATACCCCTGCGCGCGACGCAAGTCGGCGGCAACGTCCAAGTCGGCGGGGGCGTGCCGAACGGCATTGTGACGGACTACCTGGAGGCGTACATCGTCTGTGATAATCTTGGCGATGTCGCCGTGAACGTCGGCGGGTCGGCCTCCCAACGTCACGCCGGCTCCATCACGATTACCGGCTCACAAGACTACGCCGGCCAGTTCTACTTGAACGGTTCACTGAACAACTACATCCACATACTCGGTGGGCTCGACAGCGCGGCCTCAATCGAGGTGACCGGCGACGTTGTGGCCGGCATTCAGATCGGCTGGGAAGGGAGCCGGCCGACGGCCGGAACTGTCACCATCGGCGGCGACCTTGGGTCCACGGTCCTCTCAGGCGGCCTGACCGGTCACCTGAGCGTTGCCGGGAGCATCGTGCGCTTTGATGGGTTCCCGTACGGGCTGGAACTCTACGGTCCGTTTGACCCGAATGCATCCATTGATGTTGCGGGCGACCTGATTGGCCCTCTGCTGACCGATTCGGTGGCCGGGACGCTGCACGTGGGCGGTCAGTTGACCGGCGGCACCATCGGGGGGATCGCGCAGACGGGCGTGGTCGACGTCCGCGGAATCGACCACATCACCTTCAACGGACTTGTCGAGCACTCTCTCAGTGTGACGGATATTCTCACCGACTGTCAGGTAAACGGCGATGTCAAGGGCGACATTTCCGCGTGGGCTATCAGCGGCCTGACCGTCGTCGGAAAGGTCTCGGGCAGCATCGTCGCGGAAGTCGATCTGCAGTCCCTGACGCTGAGCGGTGCGAACGGACGACTCGCTGGGCTCGTCCGGTGCGTGCAACCAGAGCCGAATAATCTCAGCACGCTCGGCGACGTTCAAATTGACGCCGGCATTGATGAGGGCGGCGTCCTCGAAGGCGACCTCGTCGCTTGGGTGACCGTAAATGGTCCGATTGCCGGAACCGTGCGCGCCACCACGGCGCTCGACGGCAGCATCTTGGGGACATGGTCGTTGCCCAGTACGGGGCTGATCGATGTACAAGGTAACCTGTACGGGGCCGTCGCGCCGACAGGGCCCGTGTACGGCAGTATCGTTTCCCAGGGACACATATTCGGCTGGGTCTGGATTCAGGAGTCGGCGCCCGGCGAGGGTGATGGTGACCTGTACGGGAGCATCGAGTGCAATGCTTCGGTGGCTGGGAAAATACACCTGGAAGGTTCCATTCGCGGAACAGGCTCAATCACTGTGGACGGAGCCCTGATAGATATGTACGGAGAAATGGAGGGCGGTCACATCCTCATCGACCGCGCGCTGCGCGACCAGGCTTCGATTGTCGTTTCCACCCAGGACAACATGAACACAGAGTTTATCGCCGTCCGGTACCCGGGCTATTCAGACGGCGACGTCTCGGACCCCTGGGACCCGAATGCCACTGTGACGATCCTTGGCGAGGTATGCCACGGCGATCGGCCCGACCTGAACGTGCGCTCGGTGCGTCCGTGCAAGGCTGACATGAACGGCGACGGCTTGCTCGATTTCGACGACATCGATCCCTTCATCGAGGCGTTTGACCCGCAGACTTACTCGTTCGCCCATCCCGGCCTGGGCGGGACAGCTTACGACAGCTACCACGGCGGCAGCCGGATTTTCCACGGTGATCTGGATTGTTCGGGAGAAGTGGATTTTGACGACGTTGGGCCGTTCATCGCCCGGATTTCGTGCGACCCGCCCTATTGCTCGCCGGAATGCGGCGACTGCGGCGGGGACATGCTAACTTCCGAGCAGCTCGCCACGGGCATGCGGGCGCACGTCCCGGCGGCGCGTATGCCGGCGCTGCGGTCGTTCGTGGCGCAGGTGATCGCGCACCACCAAAGCCGCGGCGACATGCAGCAGCGGGCGTATTGGGCGCAGGTGTTGGCGGGGTTGGCTCAGTAGGCAACGAGGCAACGAGGCAAGCAGGCAACAAGGCACTCGGGGGAGCGCGGGTGGTGGGCCCGCGCTCCCCGTGGCCATAGCAATCCGCCGCAAGCGGCTCCGTGTAGAACCAAAGCACCCCGAACGGCTAGCGCCCGGCCGTGGTATAATCACCCTCAGCCGAGCGACGGTCTGGTGAGCCACTCTGGACGGAGGCCCGATGCGTTTGGCGCGACCTCTGCGGCTGGTTGTTTGTACCCTGTCTCTGCTGACAAGCGCGGTCCTGGCGGACGACTGGCCGCAGTTCCGCGGACCGCACCGCGACAACATCTCGCGGGAAACCGGCCTGCTGCACAAGTGGCCCGCGGGCGGTCCGAAAGTGCTGTGGTCCACGCCCGTGTGCCAGGGCTACGCCGCCGCGGCGATTCACTCCGGACGCGTGTACTTCAACGACTACGACATGGACGCCGGCGAGTGGTACGTCCGTTGTCTCACCTTGAGCGAGGGCCAGGAGCAGTGGCGGTTCGCCGAGAAGAAACGCATCCGGCCGAATCACGGCATCACGCGGACCGTGCCGGCCGTGGACGGGAAATACGTCTTTTCACTCGACCCCAAGTGCGTCTTTCACTGTCTCGACGCCCAGACGGGGCAGGAGCTTTGGCAGAAGAACCTGGTGACCGCCTACAACGCCCAGATTCCGCCCTGGTACAACGGGCAGAATCCGCTGATCGCGTCCGACCGCGTCATACTCGGCATCGGGGGCGAGGCGTTGCTGATCGCGTTCGACAAGGCAACCGGCAAAGAGCTGTGGCAAACGCCCAACCCCGAGCACTGGCCGCTGGCGCACTCGTCGGTGATGCCCGCCACGCTCGGGGGCGTGGACCAGTATGTCTGGTGTACGCTGTTCGGCCCCGTCGGCGTCCGCGCGCGCGATGGCGTACTGCTCTGGCACCTGCCGCGAAAATTCAACGTCGCGGTCGCTCCTTCGCCCCTGCGGCTCGGCGACGACCGCGTGTTCATGACGTCGGGCTATGACGCTGGAAGCGTGATGCTGCGTGTCGCACGCGACGGGGACCGTTTCACGGCCACGGCGCTCTTCGAGTTGACCGCCGAGCAGTGGAATTCCGAAGTCCACACGCCGATTTGGTACCTGGAGCACATGTTTGCGGTCGGGCGGAAGAGCCGCGGACTGTTCACGTGCCTGGATCCGAACGGCACCATCGCCTGGACCAGCGCAGACAAGGCGTCCTTTGATCTCGGCGGCTTCATCCTGGCCGACGGGATGTTCTTCGTGCTCGACGGCAAGACCGCGACGCTGCGGCTGCTCGAAGCGAATACGAAGGAGTACCGCGAGCTCGATGCCGCCCAGGTACTCAGCGGCGACAACGTCTGGGCTCCGCCGGCGCTCTCGAACGGCAAGCTGATCGTGCGAGACATGGCCAAGATGGTGTGTTTGGAAGTGGGGAGCACTGCGGAAGGCACGGAGGCACGCAGGCACGAAGGCACGGAGGGGGAGAAGGAAGGCACGCAGGCACGCAGGCACGCAGGCACGGAGGGCGGCGGCAACGTGCTGGTTTGTAGCGTCGGACCTCCGAGTCCGACGCTGGGTGCCACGGCCCCGCTGCGCTATCGGAAAGCGCGCGTCCTCGAACTATCCGGCGACGGGCAGTCCCGGTTTCAGGAAGCCGCGCGCGGCTTGGCCATCGACCGCGCGGATATGCTGTACGTGGCCGGCGATTCGAAGGTGGCACGCTTCGATTGGCTCGGCGAGTCGAAGCTCGGCTGCGGTACGAACGATCCGGCGTATTGCGTGGCGATCGCAGCCGACGGGACCACTTTCGTCGGCGGACCCGGGTTTGTCCTGGCGTGGGGAGCCGGCCAGAGTTGTCCGGACTCCTGGCGCGATCCCGAAAAGTTCGGCCTCGTAACCTCCATCGGCTTTCTCGGCGACGAGGTCATCGTCGCAGATGCCAAGGGCAAGGCGCTGCGGCGGTGCGATCAGAAGGGCCGCGTACTGGGCAATATCGGCCGCGAAAACCTGCTGCGAAGAGGGTTCATGCTCCCGAATCGCTACCTCGACTTTGCCATTGACCCGAACGGCACGATTCTTGCTTGCAACCCCGGCATGCATCGCGTCCAGCGTTTCAGCGCCCAGGGGGAACTGCTCGGTCACTTCGGCCGGTTCGACAGCACGAGCCCCGAGGGCTTTCCCGGCTGCTGCAATCCGACCAATATCGCGCTGACGCCCACTGGCGATATCGTCGTCACGGAAAAAGCGCCCCCGCGTGTCAAGGTATACACGCCGGCAGGAAAGCTGCGGGCGGCTTTCGGCACCGAGGACTTCGATGAGGACTGCAAGAACATGGACATCGCGGTCGATTCTCATGGCCGCATCTACGTGCTCGATACCGAGCGCCTGGCCGTCGTCGTCTACGAGCCGGAAGACGAGGGCACGTCACAACCGGCGTTGACTCACCCACAGCAGGAGCCCAAAGATGGCCCCGGAACCCTCCCGGCGTGACATTCTCGGCCACGCCGTCCGCGGAGCGGCCTTGCTCGGGCTGGGCGGTACGGCAGCTTTTCTCGCACGCCGTTCGGACCGCGAAAGCACCTGGCAACTCGACGTCGAGTTGTGCATCAACAGCAAACACGGGGAGCACCCGAAGGACGCCTGCCTCGATTGCGCGCGGGCCTGTGTGCTGCCGCTGTCGGCGGTGCGCGCGATCAACGACCACGCTCGCTGCGGTCGCTGCTACATTTGCCCGGCGTACTTCGACATCACGAGCGCGATCAACCCGGACGGTCTGCCGAGTCAGAAGCTCTGTCCGCGCGACGCGATTCAGCGCCAGCCGATCGGCGAAATCGACCCGCAGGACCCGGCCAACAACTACTACGAGTACGTCATCGACGAGACCCGCTGCAATGGCTGCGGGCGCTGCGTGCTGGCGTGCAAGGAGCCGGCGGGGCTCAGCTCGCTGAGGCTGGAGGTCCGTTACAACCGCTGCGTCCACTGTAATCGCTGTTCCATCGCCAGCGCCTGCCCATACGACGCGTACGAGCGCAAACCGGTGCGCGCGTGAAACACCCTGCGTGCCTCTTCGCATTGGCGCTCGTCGCCACGGCGCGCGGCCAGGCTCACATCGACTACGAGCGCCCCGTCGAAGCCGCACCGCAGGAACAGGACATCGGCGGCGGCTATGTCACGCCCGTCGTGCAATTTCATCCCCCGCGGGCCCAATGGCGTGAGGTCGCCGACATGGGCTTGCTGGCCGCGGGTCTCGGGCTGAGCACCTGGCTGATCCACCGGCGGCGTAGCCGGACGGGCCTGGTTCTACTGACGATCGGCTCGCTGGGGTACTTTGGGTTCTACCGCGCCGGCTGTGTGTGCCCCATCGGTGCGATTCAAAACGTCGCCGTCGCGCTCATCGATCCGCACTACGCGATTTCCTACGTCGTCATTGCCATCTTCTTTCTGCCCCTGGTTTTCGCGGTAATGGGTGGCCGGGTTTTCTGCGGCGGCGTATGTCCGCTCGGCGCGATCCAGGAGTTGGTATTACTCAAGCCCATGCAGGTGCCGCGCCGGCTTGACCGGGCACTCGGGCTCCTGAAATGGGCGTACTTGGCGCTGGCGCTCTGGATTCTCGCCCGGCCCGCCGCCGACCGCGACTTTCTGATCTGCCACTACGATCCGTTCGTTGGCTTTTTCCGCTTCGCGGGTCCGTTGACCGTACACCTGATCGGCGTGGGGTTGCTCGTCCTCGGGATATTTGTGGGCCGGCCCTATTGTCGGTATTTGTGCCCCTACGGCGCGCTGTTGTCGCTGTTTTCGCGGATTTCGTGGCATGCTGTTTCGGTCACGCCGAGCCAGGAGCTGGACTGCGGGCTCTGTGCCGAGGCGTGTCCGTATGGCGCGATTGAGAAGCTCCGCGCGGTCCGGTCGGCTTGCCTTTCCTGTGCGCGGTGCTTCCAGCATTGTCCGCGGCACCGCGTTCTGACCAACCCCCCAGCGCCAACGCCGGCTCCAGCCGGATGAACGCCGACCTCCGATGACCACTGCGGTGCTACAACGTGTGGCGGGGGCACTCGCCGGGCTGGCCGGTGCCGCCGTCGTCGTCACGGCGGCGCTGCTGATCGCCGACGCGGCCCGCACGCAAC
>JAGVEP010000425.1 GCA_020058145.1 Phycisphaerae bacterium
CCGATGACTTGGCGCGGCATCGTCCCCTGGGGGGCCGGTGTGGCGCCAGGCGTTCCGTGAGCTGTCGAAATACTCCGGAGGAGGTATTCCGACAGTCTCGCGAGCCTGTAGTCCGCGCAGCGCGCTCCGCGGAAAACCCCACGCTGGCGCGTAGGGCTCGGACAGGCGGCTCGCCGCGCGGGGCGGCTACCACAGTTTTGGACTACACCCGTTGCGACGGCCGGCGCCCGGGCTGACCTTTGACGCTGCGGCGTGGACGCGGTGTAATGAAAAAGGTGTCGCGAGCCCAACCGGACCACATGGAATGGAGCCGTGGAGACGATCCGTTTGATTCTGGCCTCGGCCAGCCCGCGGCGGCGGGAGCTGCTCGCACGCATCTATCCCGCCTTCGAGGTCGAACCCTGCGCGCTGGCCGAGCCGCAACGCAAGTCGGACAAGGTGGCCCCGCGACAGTGGGCTCAGGCTTTGGCGCACTTCAAGGCCCGCGCCGTGGCGGACCGGCACCCTGGCGTCTGGGTGCTCGGGGCGGATACCATCGTCGCCTGCCACGGCCGCATGTTGGGCAAGCCGCGAGATTTGGCGGACGCCCGCGACATGCTGGAGTGGCAGGCGCGTCACATGAGCGAGGTGCTGACCGGGATTTGCTTGCTCCGGGCCGGTCGCGAGCCCTGGCGCCGCTGTGACGTGGACAGCACGCGCGTCTGGATGCGCGACGACCCGGCGGAGCGCGCGGCGTACCTGCGGAGCGGCGATTGGGAGGGCAAGGCCGGAGCCTACGGGCTTCAGACCGTCGGCGACCGGCTGGTGACCCGCCTGGACGGCAGTTATTCAAACGTGGTCGGGTTGCCACTGGAACGGCTCACGCGGCTTTTGCGCTATGCCGGGCTGCCCGCCCAGGAGCCCGTCGAGGCGGACGTCTTTCAACCGGCCGATTGAGTTGCACGCCGCCGCTCGCACGAATAACCCCGTGCGGGCTCATAATCTCTGGTCCCGGCCCCGACCAAGGTGATATGATACGGGAGCTGAGGAATCGGCAGGTGAATACCGTGCAGTGACCAGCCGATACCAAGCCTGGAGTTGTGCAAACCGGCCCGGGGGGCGCAGGATCGGTGCCGGCTGTCGCCCACGAGGCCCTGGCAAGCAGTAACGCAATGTCATCAAAGCTCGACACGGCCTTAGGGGAATATCTCAAGCAAATCAAGCAGTACGCCCTGCTGACCGCCGAGGAGGAACGCGAGTTGGCCTTCCAGATTCGCGCCCGAGCCGACGCGGAAGAAAAACTCGCGCAGGGCGCGATCTCGCTGGCAGACTACGAAAGCACGCAGCGTCTGGCGGCCGAAGCCCGCGACCGGATGGCGCAGGCGAATCTGCGACTGGTCATCAGCGTCGCCAAGAGTTTCCGCAATCGCGGCCTGCCGATGGAAGATCTGGTCAACGAGGGCAACGTCGGCCTGATGAACGCGGTCGACCGCTATGATCCGGACGTCGGTTCGCGTTTCAGCACCTATGCCGGTTACTGGATCGATCAGGCAATTCGCCGTGCGGTCCAGATCTCGCAGCAGATGATCCACATTCCCAGCTACCTGATCGAGAAGATCGGGAAGATGCGGCAGGCGATGGCGGCCCTCGAAAAGAAGCTCAATCGCCAACCGACGCTGGCCGAGCTGGCCGCGGAACTGGAAATCACGCAACGGCAGGCGGATGCGATTTCCCAGGCCATCATTGCCTGCACCTCGCGCAAGCAGGGCAGTACCACGGCGGACGGGGAGAACACGCTCAACGAGGCGCTAGAGGACACGCGGACGCCGGCGCCCTTCGAGGCGGTGTTCAGCGAATCGGACACGCAGTTTGTCACGCAGATGCTGGACCGCATCACCGAGCGCGAGGCGCTCGTCTTGCAGCTTCGCTATGGGCTCGACAAACGCCGGGGCAAGCGCATGACGCTCAAGGAGATCGGCGACGCCGTGGGCCTGACGCGTGAGCGCGTGCGTCAGATTGAGCGTGAGGCGAAGCAGAAGCTCGAGGAGTATGTGAAGGGGTATATGTAGCGGCAGGGACGAAGGGACAAAGGGACGAAGGGACGGAGGGACGAAGGGACGGCGAGGCAGTCGGGGGTG
Source organism: Phycisphaerae bacterium (assembly GCA_020058145.1). Taxonomy (GTDB): domain Bacteria; phylum Planctomycetota; class Phycisphaerae; order UBA1845; family Fen-1342; genus JAGVEP01. Next base: position 2,118 of record JAGVEP010000425.1, read on the forward strand.
TTTCCGGCAAACAACTGGTCGCTACCGTCCGAGCAGGCCCAGCACGTCCGCGGCGATTTCCTGGGCGGCGTGCGGTCGGGCCAGCGCCCCCGCCGCGGCGCGCAGCGCCTGGAGACGTTCGGGGGACTTCAGCAATTGCTCTACCTCGTAGCCCAACAATTCCGGCTTGTTCACCTTGACGGCCGCACCGTGCGCGAGCAGGTAGTCGCTGTTGCACAACTCCTGGCCCGCCAACGGGTTGACAATCACGATCGGCAAGTGCGCCGTCAGCGCCTCGGCCACGGTCAGTCCGCCGGGTTTCGTCACCACCAGGTCCGCGGCCTGCATCCAGCGGTGCATCTCTTCCGTGAAGCCGATGACGCGCACCACGCGGCCCGAGCGTGGCTGCAGCGCAGCGAGCTCGCGCCGTAGTTGCGCCAGGCGTCCCGCCACGGCGACCACTTGGAAATCGCAGGAGGAGGCGAGCAGTTGTTGCAGGAATCCGACCGACGGCCGCACGCCACCAGCGCTGGCCAACAACAGCACGACCGGCACATCCACCTGCAAGCCCAATTGCGGGCGCAAGTCGCGCGGCGCGCAGCGCGTCTCGAAGCCCGCCCCGACCGGAATGCCCGTTACCCGCACCGCCGCCGCGTGCGCACCGCACACCACGAGATATTCCTTCGCACGCTCGGTCGCGACGTAGTAGCGCTCCGTCGGTTCCTGTGCCCAGAGGCGATGCGCCTCAAAGTCCGTCAAGACCGTGCCCTGCGGGCAACTCAGCACCCCGCGGCGGCGCGCCAGCGCGACGATTTCCGCGGCCAGGAAGTGCGTGTTCACGATCAGTTTGGGTCGCCGACGGACCACGTGGTCCAGCATCGGGCGAATGCCCAGATTCTGCACCGCGTGCAGCAGGCGGTGTCCCGGGTGGGAGCGCGGCCGATCGGTCGTATCGTGGAACCAGGCCCAGGCTTCCGGCAAGAGCCGGACGAGATCGTCGTATCCTTTCCCGTAGAGGCGTCGAAACAGCACCCCGGCATACTGGAGGATGTCCAGCACCTCGACGGACTCGTCCGGCGCCCGATTGCGCAACGCCTGGGCCACCGCGCGACCCGCCATCATGTGCCCTGCACCGGCCGAGGCGGCAAGTACCAAAATTGGCCGTGTGGCTGTCATGCGTTGTCGTTGCGTACGCGCCTAAAGCTCAGCGCCGGATGACGGCGGCGTGCTGCGGCGCTCGCGCGCCTGTGAGTACCGCACCTCGTAAACATCGTCCCGCCGCCACAAGCCGCGGATCGTCTGCCAGATGAGCCCCAAGTCGGTCCGTAAGCCGATCGTTTGTACGTATTGCACGTCCAGCTCGAGTTTCTCCTCAATCGTCAGCCCGCCGCGGCCGGAAATCTGGGCGCGGCCGGTCAGCCCCGGCTTCACCAGCAGCCGGCAGCGCTGCCGGACGTCCCATTCGGCCATTTGTTGCCGATACAGCGGCCGCGGGCCGACCAGCGCCATTTCGCCCCGCAGCACGTTGATAAGCTGCGGCAGTTCGTCGAGGCTGGTCTCGCGCAGCCAGCGTCCGACCGCGGTGATGCGCGGGTCCGCGCCGGTTTGCGGCGAGTCGCCGAATGGATCGACATCGGGCCGCATGGTGCGGAACTTCAGCAGGGTAAACGGGCGGCCGCACAGCCCGGCGCGCGTCTGACAAAACAGGGCCGGAGGCCCGTCGCGACGGACGAGCCAGGCCAAGATGAGCAGCAATGGAGCGACGGCGGCCAGTGCAAACAGGGCTACGAATCGGTCGCTGCGGTCTTTGAGCCACAAATAGGATGGCGGCGCCGTGCAGCGCACGGGCACGCCTGGTGGGCAGACCGGGCTGGCAGAATCTGGCCAGGCGATGGTGCTCATCGCGACCCCGAACGCGGGCGCGCGGGGTCTTGGGCGGCGGCGACCGGCACCGTGGTTTCCAGGTGCCGCGCGACGACGCGGATGACCTCATAGGGGACCTGCCCGCCAAGTTGTTCGAAGACGGGTTTGAGGAGCGCGCCGTCCACCGCGCGCAGCGCCTCCGCCACGCGGGCGTAGGTCGCGGCGTCAACCCAGGTGGACACTTGGCGCGGCCGGTGCTCGGCGATGAATTGCTCGAGGTACTGCCAGGTGGTCGAGAGCGCGCGGCCCGTCTGGGCGGCGACCTGCTCAACGCTGGCGCCGTTGGCGAACAGCGCGAGCGCTTGCATCCGCACCGGGTTGTGTTTCGCTAGCTTGCGCTGGTTCGCCAGAAAGCCGCCCGTGTTCGGGAGGTCGGTCGCCACGCCGTGCGCCTGGCAGTATTCGCGAATGGCCTCGACAAATCGAGCGCCAAAGCCGGCGAGTTTCTGTTGCCCGAAGCCCTGGACGAGCCGCAGATTGTCCAGGTTGGTCGGGCGATAGCGGGCCAGATCGCGCAGCACCGTGTCGGGCACGATCGTGAACGACGGCAAGTTCAGGTCACGGGCCACCTGCTGCCGCAGCGCACGCAATTGCTCGAAGAGCGTGCGGTCGACGCCGTCCCAGGCGTCCTTTTCGACCTGTGCGGTCTTGACGGCCGTCGGCGCCTGACGCATACGCACGGGCCGCTCGTTGCGCAGCACCTCCCACGAAGCGGCGTTCAGCTTCAGCAGTGGATATTCGTCGGTCGTGCGCGCGAGCACGCCCTGGTCGACGAGTTGATAGGTCATGTCCTGAACGGCCTTCTTGTCGAGCTCCTTGAGCAGGCCGAACGTGCTGAGCTGGTCGTGTCGCAGCTCGCGAACCCGCGCGGTGTTGGCCCCGACGAGCACGTCGACGACGTGCCCTACGCCGAAGCGCTCCTGCACACGCGCCACGCACGAAATGATCTTCTGCGCGGTGACCGTCGCATCGGCCAGGCCCTCGATCTCGCCCAGGCAGGCATCGCACGCGCCGCAGTTCGGCGGCCCGTACGGCTGACCGAAATACGTGCTCAGGGCGCGATGGCGGCAGTCGTGGCCGGTGCAATACCTCTGCACGTGCCGGAGGAGTTGCCGGGCCGCGTCGGCGACCTCCGGCGGGGCCGACGCCTCCGCGGTGCTCTTTTCGATCAGGCCTTCCCAGCGGGCCACGTCGGCGTAGGAGTAAAACAGCACACATTCGGCTTCGAGGCCGTCGCGACCCGCCCGGCCCGTTTCCTGCTGGTAGTGCTCCGGCGACTTCGGCACCGCGGCGTGGATCACGCAGCGCACGTCACTGCGGTCGATCCCCATGCCAAAGGCGACGGTCGCGACGACCACGTCCATCTTTTCCGCGGCGAAGTCGTCCTGTGCCCGGCGCCGCGTGTCGGCGTCCAAGCCGGCGTGATAGTGTACCGCGCGGATCTTCTGCGACCGCAGGTACTCCGCCATGACCTCGGTGTCGGCGCGGCTCAGGCAGTAGACGATGGCTGCCTGGCCAGGGTGCCGGCGCAAAACCGTCGCCGTCTGCACGTACACGTCCTGCTTGGGCAGGACGCGGTAGACGAGGTTCGGGCGATCGAAGCAGCCGATGAGGATGGTCGGGTCACGGAGCCGCAATTGCGCGACGATGTCGTCGCGGACGCGTTGCGTCGCGGTGGCGGTGTAGGCGTGCAGGCTGGCCTGCTGAAAACGTTCCCGTAACTCTGCGAGTTGTCGGTATTCGGGCCGGAAGTCGTGTCCCCAATGGCTGATGCAGTGGGCCTCGTCGATCGCGAAGGCGCGCACCCCGATCCGCTCGAGCAGGCCGAGAAGCCAGGGGTTTCGCAGACGCTCAGGCGCCAAAAACAACAGGCGCAGGCGTCCTTCCAGGGCGTCGCGCTCGGCCTGCTGGCGCTGGCCGGTCGTCAGTCCACTGTGGAGGGCGGCCGCGGGGTAGCCGCACGCGCGGAGCCCATCTACCTGGTCCTTCATCAGCGAAATCAACGGCGAGATCACGACGTCGGTGCGCCCGGCGAGGACCGCAGGGACCTGATAACACAGCGATTTGCCCCCGCCGGTGGGGAGGACGACGAGGGAGTCACGCTGATCGAGGCCCGCCTGGATGGCCTCGGCCTGGTGTGGGCGCAGGGCGTCAAAGCCCCAGTAACGCCGGAGGACTTCGCGGACGGCCGTATTCTCCGAAGTGTGCTGGCTCGGCATCGGCTGAGCAGGGTACCGCGCGACCGGCGGCGGCGACAAGCGCCACTGGACACTCGCTCCGGGTGCGGCCGGACCCCGAAATCAGTTTGGTCGGGGGATAACCAACCGGCTGGAAGCCGGTGCCACAGGTGCGGCCGGACCCCGAAATCAGTTTGGTCGGGGGTTGCAGGAAAACCGTCGGGTGTGTACAAGAATAATCCCCGGCGGCGACGCTGCCGGGGCGTGACCGCGAGGTCACGTGACGCGGGTGTAGCTCAGTGGTAGAGCGTCACGTTGCCAACGTGAATGTCGTGGGTTCAAGTCCCATCACCCGCTTTCTTCTAAGTAACACCGAACGCTGGAGTTAGCGTACCCGTCCGCGTGCGGCGGTGCGGCCTGAAGCCCAGAAAAAGCCGGTAACGTACCGGCGCTGGAGGTCGCACCGATGCTCACGAAAACCCCATCTTTCCCGCCTGTTTCTCCCGCTCGCCAAGAATCGCGTATTCCGACGCTCCCGCTGCACACGCCGTCAGGCAAGGCCGTTGTTACCCTCAGTGGCCGTGACCACTACGTCGGCACGCATGGAACGTCCGCTCGTGCTGCTACGAAAATACCGGCTTTAAGGCCGACGTCAGGCCGCCGGCTGCAGCGGCTCCAGGCTCACTTTGTAGCCGAGTGATTGAAGTCTGCTCACGAG
>JAGVEP010000255.1 GCA_020058145.1 Phycisphaerae bacterium
CCGGCGAGATCGGTTTCGTCCTCCACCATGAGGATCGATTTGGTTTGTCGGTTCAATGGGTTCGTCGAGACAACTCCCGGCACCGCTGGCCGTAGGACGCCGTGCGGGACGCGCACAGCCCGTGGCATTCGGCGTGCGCGCGTTGCGTCCGATCAACACCGCCATTCGACACGGCGTATATTAGCCCGTGGTAAACAGAGCGCTAAGAAACGGTGAAGCAAGAAAGTCGCTCCTTAGCCTGTTTCGAACTCGAACGGGGGCGCTCCGGCGTTCCGGCTCCCGGTCGAAATAAGGGGAATTCCGCCGCAACACGCGGGTAATTACCTATACAGAAGCTCTCGCGATTGTCCGACATTCTATGCGGCGAGGCGCGGAATGTCGCGCGCTCGTCGGGCCGCCGTTGCCAGGCCACGAGCCGCATTCCGCGCCACGAACCGACAGCGGGACGTTCGTCGACTGTACGGATGGCTACAGTTCCGCCGCCGCGGGTGGTGGCCCGCGCGGGGAAGAAGCCGGCGTGCAGGCGGTTGCCCGCGCATCGCAGGCGACGAGGGCATGACACCATGGGTGAGTGGCACTCTGAACGCTGGGGCACGCTGCGGAGGAACGACGCAGAACCAGGCAGCCTGGCCGCCTACGCGTCTGACGCAATCATCCTCGTGGACGAGGGCGGTGCGATCCGCTTCTGGAGCACCGCGGCGGCGCGGATGTTCGGCTGGACGGCGGAGGAAACGCTCGGACGAGGAATGCACTCCGTCTTGGCTCCCTGGTGGGGTCGAGCCGACTACCAGGGGGCCTTCGCCAGCCTCGCGGCCATGGGAGCCGGCCCGGCCATCGGCCAGGTCATCCGCGTGCTCGCGCTGCGGCGCGACGGCACCGAATTCCCGGTGGAACTGTCGTTGACGACGATCAAGCTCGCAGGGCAGCCGTGCGCGGTTGGGATTATCCGCGATATCACCTCTTATCGGCGGGTCAAGGCGGAGTTGCGCCTGGCGCAAGAGGCTGCGGAGGCCGCCAATCAGGCCAAGAGCGAGTTTCTGGCCAACATGAGCCACGAGATTCGGACGCCGATGACCGCCATCCTGGGCTACGCCGAAATCCTGAGGGCCGAGAACCTCTCCCAAGCTGAGCGGCTCGATGCGATTCGTACGATCACCAGCAATGGCGAGTCGCTGCTGCGCATCCTAACCGATATCCTGGACTTGTCCGAGATCGAGGCCGGCAGCGCGGCCATTGAGTGCGCGCACTGCTCGCCCGGTCGGGTGGTGGCGGAAGTGGAAGCGCTGCTAAACGTGCGCGCGGCGGGCAGGGGCCTGCGCCTCGAGATTGAATACGAGGGCGCCGTCCCGGAGACCATTCAAACCGACCCGGTTCGCCTGCGGCAGATTCTCGTCAATCTGGTCGGAAACGCCATCAAGTTCACCGAACTCGGCGGCGTCCGGCTGATCACGCGCCTCGCGGCCCCCAACACGGGCGCGCCGTTTCTGCAGTTTGACGTCGTCGACACCGGACCGGGGATGACCGCTGAGCAAGCGGCGCGGCTGTTTACACCTTTCTCGCAGGCCAACACGTCCAGCACACGCACGCACGGGGGCGCCGGCCTGGGCCTGGCGGTCAGTAAGCGGCTCGCGAACGCCCTGGGCGGAGACGTGTGCCTGGTAGAGACCCGGCCCGGACACGGGTCGCGCTTCCGAGTCGCTGTTAATACCGGGCCACTCGACGGCGTGAAGCTCCTGGACGACCCCCGGGCCGCGCTGGCCGCGGCTGCCACAGCCACGCTGGCCGTGCCCGGCGACGACGCGCCTCTTCACCTCTCCGGTCGCATCCTGCTGGCCGAAGATGGCCCAGACAACCAGCGCTTGATCGCGCATGTACTGGAGAAAGCCGGCGCCGCTGTGACCGTCGTCGAGAACGGGCAGCTCGCGGTGGACGCGGCGCTGGCGGCCCGTGCGGCGGCGCGCCCGTTCCACGTCATCCTGATGGACATGCAGATGCCGATCATGGACGGGTACACCGCCACCCAGTCGCTACGCAAAGTCGGCTACACGCAGCCAATCCTGGCCCTGACCGCGCATGCACTCGCGGAAGACCGTCAGAAGTGTCTTGACGCGGGCTGCGATGACTATGCTTCGAAGCCCATTCAGCGGCAAGCGCTGCTGCGCCAAGTGGGCAAGTGGACTCTGCGGGCGGAGTGCGACGCCAATCCGCAACCTGTGGCACGGGCGTGACGGTGCCGCTGGCCGTGCTCAGGCGCTACCCGAACTCCGGACAATCCTGGTACCCAGATGCGGATGGTGCGCCCGATCCTCTTCGAGGAGCTGGGAATCGAGAACGTCGACCAGATGTACCTGACGTACGAGTTCACGTGGCGGAACACGCAGCGCGAGTGCGACGTCATCTACGCGAACGTGCGCGCGCTGCCGGAGACGTCGCTGACCGCCAATCCGCTGGCCTGGAAAGCGATCATCGACTAACCCAACTTTCGCAGATTGGGAAAATGTAACGCGATTTAGCGGCCCTGGCGGGGGCGCCAGGGCCGCTTTCCGGCCGCAAACGGCTGTAGTGCAGACCTA
>JAGVEP010000290.1 GCA_020058145.1 Phycisphaerae bacterium
GATCGCCTATTGTCCGGACTGCAATTTCATCCCGGACGAATCCCATGCGCTGCTGACGGGTCTCGACACGCTGATTCTGGACGCCCCCATGCGTCGCGCGCACCCCACGCACTTCAATCTCGAACAGGCCATCGTTGAAGCCCAGCGCATCGGCGCTCGCCGGACTTACTTTACGCACATCTCGCATCGCCTGCCCCACGCCGTGACGAACGCCGAGCTACCCGCCGGCATGGAACTCGCCTACGACGGGCTGGTGTGTGAGGTTCCGTAGGGCGGGCGCTGCAAGCCGCTGCGGAACTCACTGCTCCCCCAGCAACTGCCGCAAGGCCGCACTCAATCTGTGCAGCGGTTCTGCCGTGACCTTCGGCGAGGCGAGCGTACCCTCCACGCGGTACTGCACGAGGTCCTGGCCGGCGGTCTGCAGCCACTCGCCCAGCATTCCCAGACGTGGCCACAGCTCCGGATCCGCCGCCCACAGCGTCATCCGGAGTCGGTCATCGCCGGGGGTCCAGCGGCCCGCGCCGACCAGCCGCACGTCGCGACTGCGGATGTCGATCCGGTCCAACACGATCTCGCGGCCCTCCCAGCGGAAGCGCACGTCCGCCAGGTCCAGCGTGTCGCTCTCGCCGCGCTTCTGCCGTTGCTGGAAAACCAGCGCCAGCACCGGCGTTTGAATGAACGAAGCCCCGGAAACGCGCACCGTGCCGCCACCATGGCGGCTGCCCGCGTCGCCGGCGCGGCCCCGCAGCCACACCTCCCCGCCTAAGCGCCCTGGCCGCAGTGCGTGTGCTGGTTCCTGCGACGGAGCCGGCAGTTTGGCGACCGCGAGATCGTGCAGCCGCGCGGTCAATTCGTAGTCCGATGTCTCGGGGTCAATCCACAGCGTGCCTTGTACCACTCCGTCGCAGATGCGCCCGGCGACGTCGTCCAATTGCACCCACCGCGCGCCGGGAGCATACGACAGTTGCCCGCGCCAATCCTCCAACGGGCGCCCGTCAAGCTGTCCGTGGCGCAGAGCGAATTGGCTTTGCAGTTCCACTCCGCCGTCGGGGAACACCGTGCACGCGCCCGCCAGTTCGCCGTCGGCGCCGCCCAACTCAAAGCCGCTCTGGAGCCCGAAGTTTCGGAACGTGAGTCCACCCTCGAGTTTCCACGTCCGTGCTCCGTCGCCGCTGACCTGTACCCGCGGGAGATGGGCGTCGAACTCGCCGCTCGCGCCGGCGCGCTCCAGCAGCCGCCCCAGTCCTGCCGGTAACGCCGCCAGCACCGCGCGTGTCACGGCCAGCCTGGTCGCCGTCAGCTCGAAAACGGCCTCCAGCGAGCCCCCGGCAGCGTACAGACCGTCGCCGGCCTGCCGAATCTGTACCTGTCCGCCTTCGCCGCAGTTCGCCACGGCGGACAACAAGCGAAACCGGTCGGGAGCGACGGCCAACTCAGCCGTCAGGTCGCGTAGCTCGAGCGGAAGCGCCTGCGGGCGGGCCTGCGCCACCTGCAGTGCCACTTCGGCCACCTGGCGGGCGCTGGCTGGGTCTTCGCCTTCCGCGTGCAGCGCGACGGTCACGTCCACCGGACCGCGCAGGTCGAAACTCTCGACGCGTCGCAGCCACTTGTCCGGCAGGAATTGTGGGAATAGTTCCTCGGCCCGCGGAGCGGTCGCGTGTAGGCGCAGCGAAAGCGCCGCCGGTGTGCCCGTCTGCGGCAACAGCCCCGACAGCTCCAATTGCCCCGCGCCCTGGTGAGCGCTCAGGCTCAGGATTTCCTGCTGCGCGCCCCGCACCCGCACCTGTCCGGCGGTGACGGTCCACGGCCGCCGCGGATCCCCGCCGACCAGCTCACCGTCTGTGATCCGCACGTCGAGGTCCTGCGCGCGTGGCGTCCCCGCTCCGCCGCCGAAGACGCGTCCAGATGCATCTGCGTGTCCCGCGAAGCGCACGTGCAAACCGCCGTCCCCCAACTCCGCCTCATGCTGGATCGGCCAAGCGCTCACCTCCACACTCAGATTCGTCTGCGCCGCCCGCTCCCCAGCCCCTTGGACGCCGTCCAGCCGCATCGCCGCGTCGCCGGCGCGGCCTTGGAGATTTCGCACCTCCACGATCCGGTCGTGAATGCGGATGCCCCCACTCGCCTGCGTTAGCCGTTGCCCGTCGCCGAGCGCCACGCTGCCCGCCAGCAGTTGGGCGTCCACGGTAACCGCCGCCGGCTGAGCGCCCGTCGCAGTCGAACCCTCGGGGCGGGCTACGCTGGCCAGCACGTCGCATTGCCCGAGCGGGGCGGCGGTGTCCCACAATTCCCGGTACTCCGCCGGCAAAGCAGCGTAGAGGTCGCTGTCCAGTTCGACGCGTTGCCCGCGAAACTCCAGCTCGAAGCCGGTCCACGAGTGCGTGCCGTGCAACCGTCCGGACGCGTGGATCTCGGCGCCGCCGTGCCGTGCCCGCACGTCCTCCAGCAGGACTTGCCCGTTGGTCAACCGCATTAGCCCGGTCACGTCCGTGAACGCGTATGGAAAACGGAAGTACCGACACATCGCGCCCCGCGGCCGAAACTCGCCTTCCAGCCGCTGCAAATCGGTGAGCAACTTGCCATCGGCGCCAAGTGCGCCCGCCGGCAGCAACCGCAGCCGCGCGTCCAGCCGTCCGCGTGGCGCGTAGTCCTTGAGCACCGTCGCGATCGGCCCTGGCAAGCGCGTCGCGTGAATGAACGCGCCGCAGCGCTCGGCCGTCGGCAGCTCGAGCGCCGTGATGCTCAGCTCCGCCTGCTCGATGTCCCCGAGCCCACCGCCGGCCTCGCTGGCGCACTCACCAGACGCGCCGAGTTCCGTCTGCCAGAGACGTCGCACCGCAGCCGCAGCCAAGCTCGCCCGTAGCGTCGCGGGAGCACCGCATAATCGCCCCTCGGCGACCAGTACGGCACGGCCGGCGACTCCCGTCGCTCCGCGGTAATCGAGTGCCGCCGAAAGTTCAGAAAACCGCAGAAAGGGCGCGCCATTCGGTGTGGCGACCGCATCTTCCACCGGCAACGCGCCGCGACCGTCCGCCATACGCAGGTCGGCTGCCGCCAGGTGCATCCACGCCGGGGCGCTCGCGGTGCGTGATCCCGCCGCAGCGACTTGCAACACCAAGTGGTTGGCGCGTACCCTCCCGGACAGTTCCGCGCGGCCCAGCGCCTCCGCGACGCGCTGCGGCACGAGGTGTGTGACCGTCCGCAAGTCAACCCAGTCCACCGCGCACTCCAGCTCGCCGGCCGCCGGTCGCCAGGCGAGCGTGGCGAGGGGTCGGCCTCCGGCTGGGCGTTGTTTCACCCGCAGCTCGTAACCATCCTGCGTGGCGTGCCCGTCCGCCCGCCACAGGCGCCGCTCCAATAGTCGCGGTTTGCCGCGCGACATCACGAACAGTTGCACGTCGCCCCCCTCGACCGTTACACGCGGCAGGTCGGCAGGCCTGCGCGGCAGCCACGTGCTGAGCAGCCGGGCTTCCGCTCCCGCCTGTGCCGTCAGCGCCTCGTCAGCGCCTTCTGCGGCCCCACAGACCACGGTGACCGCCACGTCGCTCAACTCGATCTCCGTCGGTCGAACGTGGCCGAGGAGCAAGTCGGGCAACCGGCAAGCAACGCGCAGCGCGCCGATCCGCAGCGCCGGCAGCGCCCCCGCCCTTCCGGCAACCAGCTCCGTGAGTCGCAGCTCACCGGTGGGTGAGAACAGCACGTCTTCGACGTCGACGCTGCCCAGCGGCAGGTCGCGCAGCGCCCGCAGTGCCAGCACCCGCAGGCGCGCAGGACGCGTGAGGTAGCTATAGGCCGCCGCAATCACGGCGGCCGCCAGTAGGATCAGCAATAGTCGCCGGGACCACCGGGCCCTGCGTTGCTCCCGCATCGTGGCATTGTCCCGACGTGCGGGGGTTAGCGATAGCCGCGCGACAATCTGCCGTCGGATCGGCCCCGCGCCGTCTACTTGAGGTGCTGCTCGACCGTCGCGGTCAGCCCGGCACCGCGCAACTCCGCCCCGGACGCCAGAATCGCCCCACTGCTGCCATCAATCAGGAACGCCGCCGGTATGCCGCTGACGCCGTAGCGCTGTGCGATGGTCGCTGCGTCGGCGTAGATTTGCGGCCAGGTCAGCTTCCGCTCCGCAGCGAAGCGCGCGACGCGGTCCGCCGTCACCCCCTGTGCGTTGTCCAGCGTCACGCCCACAACCTCGAAGCCCCGGGCCCTGAGTTTCTCATACGTCGCGGCAATGTGCGGCAGCTCCGCTTTGCACGGGCCGCACCAGGTGGCCCAGAAGTCAAGCAGGATGAGCTTGCCCTTGAAATCATCAGGCAAGGCGAGAGGCTGCCCCGCGAGCGTCGTCGCGGAAAATCGCGGGGCCTGGGCACTCACCGCCGGCTGCGGGCCCGAACCGGGCCGTACAGGCAGCGCGCCTCACTGCCCGCCGAAGCTACCCTTAAGCTGGAGATACGCCACGCCGGCGACGGCAACGGCAAAGACCACGGGCCAGACGATCTTCATGGTCACATCCTTCGCCGCACCCATGCCGCGCGGCTCGTGCAGGATTGTAGGCCCGCCGATGAGCCGCGGCGACTACAGCCCTATTCCTTGCGCGGCGCGGTCTCGGCCGGCTTCTCTTTGCCTGGCTGACTGATCTTCTCCGGGTCGAAGAGGGTCTCGCCTTTGAGCAGCTTGTCGACTTGCTCCGAAAGCTCGTCCAGGAGCTTGGGCACAGCGCCGACACGCACCGCCTGCACCACGCCTTTGCCATCAATCAGGAAGGTGCACGGAATCGCACCGACCTTGTACTGCCGGCCCAGCTTCCCGCCAATGTCCAGGAACTGCCGGAAGGTGACCTTCTTCTCCGCGAGGAACTTCTTCACCTTCGCGTCCATGCCCCGGGCGTCCTGGTTGACGCCGATGACGGTGACCGGCTTCTCGGCATACTTCTCGGCCAACTTCTGCATCTCTGGCATCGCTTTGACGCACGGAATACACCACGTGGCCCAGAAATCCAGCAGCACCACGCGCCCGCGCAGCGCTTCCAGCGAAATAGGCTTTTCATCGAGGGCCGTGCCCGCCAGCACCGGGGCCGCCCGGCCGACCAATTCCTCCGGGTCGGGCATTTCCATCAGCTTGTCCCAGTCAAATTCCTTGACCTTCTCCGCGTCCTTGTCCGGCTTGAAAGCGTAGTGCTCCGCCGGGATGTCGGCGTCGTATTTCACGTCGTGCAGGTCGAGCGTCACCACCGCACGCTCCACCTTCCTGGCCCCGCCGGGCAGCTCCGCGTCCTTATCCTCCGGATCACGCTCCTCGTCCGCTTCGGCGAGCGCCTTGCGCAGGGCACCCGTGAAATCGATGCGCAATTGCCGCAAGAGTCCCGTCTTTTCATCGAACCAGAGGTGGAACGGGATCACCTCGCCCTCAATTTCCAGCGGCGTCTCCGCCGCGTCCAGCAGCCCCGTGACACGCGTGCCCGGCTGGCCGTCCTGCTCCGCGCGCTCGACCGCCGTGAACTCCCTGACCATCGGAAACAGCTCGCTGAACTCGTCGTCCGGCTCGGTGAGCACCAGCAGGACCGGGTGCGGCGGATCGTCGACCATCAACTCTTCGGTCAGCTCGTCCAGATCGAGGTGCTCGGGTGCTTCGCCCTCGGTGTACTGGCCAAGCCGTCCGGAATACAGCCAAATCCGCTTGCCATCGCAGTGAATTGCGAAATTATCGGTCGCCAAGGCGATATGGGCCGCTCGGCCGAACAGCAGTGACGCGGAGTAGCGTTCGTCCTGCCCGGCATCCTGACCGTCCTTGTCGGTGGCGACCACTTCGACGCGGGCATCTAGCTTGTCCTGGTACGTTTTGGCGGCGCGGTACTTCTTCATCGCCGCGTCGATCAACTCGCGGGCCTTGGCGTCCGCCTCGGGATGGCTCGGGCCCGACGCAGGCTGCGACGCCGGCGCACTGGCGGGCTGCGTCGTCGGGCGTGTTTGCGGCTCATCGCTGCGGGCGCCCGCGGGCAGCATGTTGAGGACGAAGAGTGTGACGGCGATGAGCGAAACAGGTCGCACGGCGAGCGATCGCTGTGGAGAGACGACGGATGGCATGTTCAGAGCCTCCAAGTGTGCGGCTGCGGAACTCGAAAGGCCGGAATGATACCGTCGTCCACCGGGCGTGTCATGGCCGGCGGAGGCCAAGCCGCGCCCTATCCGCTTAGCAGCGCCACAAAGAGGTTGATGTCGTCGAAGTCCACCAGCCCGTCGCCGTTGATGTCGCCATTCAGCAGGTTGCAGTTCGGAAACGTGGCTTCATAGCCGGCCGGGTCGGACACGGCGAAAACGAACGGATTGATGTCGTCGAAATCCAGGCTGCCGTTGCAATCCATGTCCCCGCCGCCGCGGACGGTCAGCGTGACCGGCACGGTTGTGACGTAGCTGTCGCCCGCGTACACCGTAACCCGATAGTCACCGGCATCGGAAAAGCGCACGGGGCTGATATTCAGGGTATTCGCATGTACGCCTGTTCTGCGGTCGTTGTCGCAGATCGTGTGATCGTCCTGCCACCATTGGTAGGTCGCATTCCCGGCGCACCAGTCAATCTGGACGGCGAATTGCGCCGCCGCTCCCACAGAAACGGTGATATCCGTAGGCTCCTGCACGATCCGCAGGCCCGGGCCGCACTTCCAGGTGTCCCCGAAGTACACCCCATCCGGCACAGAAAGCGCCCAACCGCCGAACAGGACACTCCGCGCGGCTTGGCTATCGTACGCCATGGCGTGCCCCATCCGAGCCGGCGGGGCGGTACCTGCGAGTTGTGTCCAGGCGGTCCCGTTCCAAGCCCAGCAATCCGCCTTCTGCCCCGTCGCGTCTGTCCCCCCAAACATCAACGCCGCACCACGCAGCCCCTCATATGCCATGGCGTGGCCATAGCGCGCCGATGGTCCAGCGCTAGTGCGATCCGTCCACGTGCTGCCGTCCCACTCCCACGTGTCACCGAGCATGGTACCGTTGTAGTTGCCGCCGAACAGCACAGTGACATGGCGCTGCGTGTCGTACGCCATCGCCGCCCAGGCGCGCGGTCCAGGCCCCGTTTGCGAGCGCAAGCTCCAGGCATTGCCGTTCCACTCCCACGTTTCCCGGCTCACGTTCTGGTAACTCTGCTGCCCGCCGAAAAGCACAATGACCTGACGTGCTGCATCGTAGGACATGGCAGGCGCAAGCGGCCTGGTCGGCCCCGTCGTCGCAGCCAGGGCCCACCCGGTCCCATTCCATTTCCAAGTCTCGTAGCTCAAGGCGCCCCCCGACCTCTCGCCGCCAAAAAGGATCGTCTCGTGGCGAGCCGCATCGTAAGCCATGGCGTGGGAGCGCCGGGAGGAGGGGCCGCTCACGGCCCGGTCGTGCCACGTACCGCCGTCCCATTCCCACGTGTCCGCATAGTATCCCGCCCCGAACCCGCCGAATAGCACAGCCACACTGCGCTGGCCGTCATACGCGAGAGCGTGATAGTACCGCGCGGCCGGACCCGAGGAACTCGCCGATTGCCAACATACTCTATCGTTCGTGGTTCCGGGCGAGTGCTGGCACTCGTCCGGGACACCGCTGAAGTCGCAATCTGCGCTCTGAATTGGCTGTCCGGGAAGCAGGTCGCAGGCGTCGGGTATGCCATTGCCGTTACAATCGACGAACGGCTGGTATTCTTCGAACAGTTGCGCGGAATACGGCGCTGTACTGAGCGGGTGACTCTCATTCAGCGCTCCGCCGGGGCCGTAGACCGCGAAATCGACGAGTTCGTAGGGACCATCGATCCCCCGCCGGCCAATCGTGCGCCCATTGAACTCCAGTACCAGTTGGGTTGGAACCCCGGCCAGCAGTTCCTGTTCGCCCGAGACAAACTGGAAGTGTCCGCCGCAGCGATCAACGAGTCGCGCAGCCCAGCAGTACGAACCGCTCGTATCGGCCTGCACGCCGACGCGAACGCGCAACAGATCGAAGCGCGTGTCTCCGTCCGTATCGACGCCTCTATCGTTGTTCTGCCCCGTCAGGCGGATGGGCGGGTGCTCAAACTGGCTCACGTGGTAGACCTGGGTCCCGTAGTTGGCGTTAACGATCGTCGCGGCCGGCTCGGCCCCGTCCAGGCCCACGTATACCAACTCAGCTTCTGCGAGATACCATGCCGTATCCAGGTTGGCGGCCAGAAACGCCGGGGCTTCAAAGTGCGAGGAGACTGTCCCATTCCCCACGCCCAAATCGGCGGTGCCGTACCCCGTCATGATCGCGTCGGCTTCGTTGCCGGGCGGCGGTCCGCTGCGCAGCCGTGCCAGGAAGATGTAGCGGCCCGCAGTGACCACGTTCACCTGCGCACTCAGCCGTACGCGCTCGAAGAGCCCGTTGCCGTTGGTATCCACGCCTGCGTCGGTGAACGTGCCAGTGAACGTCGCATGAACGGGGACAACCTTCACGCTCGTCGTGGCCATACGGGAAAAAGGGGTTCCGCCGGACGTTGCGCCGGCTATCTCCGCGACCGCTGCGTAGTCGCCAACTTCGTCGGCTCCGAACGTGCCGCTGTACAGGCCATCGCCCGCTGCCGCATCAATCCCCGCACCGTCGTCGACGAGCGTCGTGAGCACCGTCTCGCCGACCGGCGGCCTCACCCACGCTTGTACGGATGCGCCGCTTACAGGTGTGGTTCCGTCGAATATCACCGCAACAAGCACGGCGGGGGTTCCAAGAGTGAGCACGGACTGCGTGACCAGGAGCGCCGCGCCCGTCACACTGTCGCTCGAAAGCTCGATCAGGACAGCAGTATCCTCCGGTGGCGGGCTCGCTACCTGAACGTGTACGGTGTACGTGCCGGCGCCAAGGCTCGGGAACCGATAGACACGGTGGACGCCCGGTTCGTCGCACGGCAAGGCAAACAGGCCGGCGCCAGCATCCGACCCCGTAAAGCTGGCGAAGTTTCCTCCATAGCCGATGATTGTCTGTTCATCGACCACTTGCCCCGCCGGACCAACAATCCACGTGCCGAGTTCCTGAACGAGTGCGCTGATCCGTACGACCACGTGGTCGGCGTCATCGACCTGAAACGGTGCCTGTGCGGACAAGACATCCGGGGCCAGGCGGGCAAACCGGGTTTCCCCCGCGTGGAGGTAAAAGTCGCCCTCGCACTGTGCCAGTGCCACGTAGGCGAAGTACGTCATGCACCATACGACCGTTGCCGTTTGGCGCAAACTGCGTCCACTCTTGCTGCAACCAGTGAAGATGCTCATCCCTGATCTCCTTCCCCCGGGTTCGTCTCGATGATGAGAACCTCCGCGCCGTCAGAATCTGCGTAGACGATGAATCGTTCGTCGGGTGACCAGCGGGGCGTCAGACCCTGCTGCTGCCTCGTCGTCCAGGGAAGCGGCACGGATGTGCCCAACGGTCGACCATTCGCGGTGCTGAAAACTTGGTGGTAATGCGTGCCAGCCGAGTGTGGTCCTCGCCCCCCAAGAAATGAGAGACCTTCATCAATCCGACCATCGGCGGAGAGAACCGCCACATACCGGAGCGAGCAAGACGGCACGACCCGAAGGACATGTTTGCCTGCCGCCGCCACCGGCTGCTTCCGATACGTCAGCGTGTGTCCGCGGGTGTCAAACTCGAACGGCCCCGGTTGTGATGCAGTGGGCGATCGCACGCTGGGCTCGTCGCAGTTGTGCGACGCGCTGCCGACAGCGTCCCAGGCATCCGGCGCCAATTCCTGAAGTGCGGCCGCACCGCACGTGTATCCATACGTGGGACGCCCATCAGCGAACGGCGCGGGGTTACCTGATAGACCGCCACCGCTGCCGAACGCCGCTTCTGATCTGATACGCCGAAGCAAGAGGTCGGCCTGGCCGGGTCGCCCGGCGCGCAGCAGCAACACCTCGCCCCCGGCCCAACCGGGAGTCTTCAGCGGGACGGGCGGACGGAGGGGTGGGGGGCGCCGATCACAAGCAGGCATGGCAATCGCGCCGAACACAACCAACGCGCTGAGTTCGACCCGACGGAACTGGTGTCGATCGAGAGCCCTCATCACCCTTGGCTCACTTCAGATCACCCGTCTGCTGTTCCACACTGACGAGCCACGGCGCCACTTGCTTAGCGGAGAAGCTGTCTGCTACGCTCGCGTGGTTGCGTCCCCGCGTAGCGGGCGGCTGGCTCCCGCTGAACACCAGTTTTCTCTCCAGAGGCACCAAAGACGCAAAACCTCCCAGTCCAAGACCGCTGTGCGCGGTCACCATGCAGTCATTCGGAAACGGTCCGCCGGTTACGGCTGTCAGCGTAGTGATGATCAGCCGTGGGTCCGGTTCATAGGGCTCAAACGAAACTCGGACGGCGGTAGTATTGCGCAGGGTACGATACATCGTGTTGAGAATGCTCTCGGCCAGCCAACTCTGGTAGTTGTAGATGAACGCGAGCTCGTCGCTCTCCCACGTCATCTCCCAGTACTCGGCGTCCTGGTTGATCGTGAAACTGCCGTCCCGATCGGCGTCCGCGGCGACAGTTCCGTAGGCAGTGGCAGCCGCCACACGCGCAAGAGCTGGCACGTTACTTGCGTTGAAATTCGCACAGACGGCGGTCTGAAGGTCTCGGTTACCCGGGTTGGTTCCCATCAAGGCCGCGAGCGCATTTGTCATGCCGGGGAACCCGGAGAAATGCACGTCGGCGGCGATCTTTGCCACAATGCTGCGCTTCTCGAGCACATCCGCGCCCACGCTCCCGTTGTGCGGCGTACTGAGCGTGGTCAGCGAAAGCACCTTGAAGTCGGCGTCGTGTTGAGGCTGAAACAGCGCGAGGTACTCCCGCGTGTCCAAACCGCCCTTGCTATGCGCAACCAGATGGACGCTATCAGCCCCAAAACTGCTTACTGTCGGCGGGAGCAGGCCATTCAGCTCGCGCGCGTTGGCTGCGCGCGGCGCGCAGCCGGGGCTGGGGTTGCTGGGATCACCTCTCGCCAGATTTATCGAATGGTCGTACACGCCGAGGTGTTCATCCAGCAGCCCCAGTGTGAATAACTGGCGCGAGAAGAACTCCCCGGTCGAACCGTTGCCGTGAATCAAGACTATCGGCGACATGCACTTAATTGCCAGCGACACCCACTCGATCTGGAGGGACCAGATGTTACACCCCAACACGTCTACGTCGATCCGAATCACGTTGGTCGCCGGCGTCGGCGCGTTTCCGCCGCTTCCAGGCTGGCTCGGAAACTTGACCTTGCCGAGCGGAATGAGAAATGAGTTTTCGTGCCACTCGTTGTGCGGGCCCGTTAGAAACTCCCCGTTCCCGGGGTGCAGTGTGCTTACGGCCGCCCCGTTGAAGTAGACGCGGTCGCGGGCGCAACATGGCCACTGTGGTTGGAGGCCCTCCTCATCATCCACATCCCACGCCATGAGCCTGAGATCTGCGTATGGGGACAGGAGGCCGGCCTGAATGAGCTGCGCCGCGTTCTCCAGCGTTCCGTCCGACTTGGTCGGCCCCAGATAGCGCGTCGTCGGTAGCTCGATGAAGAGCGGGCCATAAGCGCCGTACCAGAGCACGTCGAGCCCGGGGCCCTGATCGGCGACAAACGTTCGATCATCCGCCTTGGGCGCCGGCGGTCCTTTCCCCGGCGGTGGATGGTCCGGCTCGCCGTCCGCCACGCCGCGGGTCGCGAAAAGTGCGCACACGACGATCCCACACACTCGCCCGATATCCCACCGATGATTGCCGCACATCTGCAACCTCCGTAGACCCTTACGTCGGTCATTATCCTGGCGACCAACCGGCTGGATTATGGGAACGCGAGACGTGCCGTCAAGGGCCCCCGTCACATATCATCGTGGAGAAACAAGAAAAGGGCCGCGCTGCTGCGCGGCCCCGCGTGGGAGGAGGGGGGGGAGGTACAGGACTGGGTTTAGGCGACGAGGTCGCAGGTCGTGTCCGCGAACCGTGCGCGGAGCTGGTCGACGATTTCCGCGTGCCGTTGGCACACGCGGGATTCGCTCACCCCGAGGACCGACCCAATCGCCGCCATGGTCAGCTTTTCGTAGTAATACAACGTCAGGATCAAGCGATCCTGTTCCTTGAGGCCGCGTGTGACGTATTCGCGGATCAGTTCGCGCTCGGTATGAACGGTCGGACCGGGGTTGGGATCGACAGGCACCAGTACAGACATGCGTGGGTCCTCGTGGCGATCACTCCCGGCCTCCAGCGAGACGCAGTGCGATGCGGACACCGTCTTTTTCATCCGAATGAACTTCGAGACCGGCATATCCATTCGGCGGGCCAGCTCAACGGAGTTGGGCAGCCGCCCCAATTCGGCCTGAAAACGCTCCTCGGTGCGGTTCAGCGTGCGCTCGAAATTGCGGCCCGAGCGGCCGAGGGGGTCAATCTCGCGCTGCCAATCCCGAATCGCCCCGATGATGCGTTGCCGGCAGTAGGTCTCGAATTTCACGCCCCGCCCTGGATCGAAGGACCCGACGGCCCCGATCAGGCCGTCAAAGCCGGCACTGGCGAGCTCGTCGGCCGTGACCCGCGGCCAAAGGCGCCGGGCGAGAATCTCGGCGATCTTGTGGACCAGGGGAACGTACAGTTCTACGAGACGGTTGCGCGCATCGACCGAGCGGGTCGTGTGGTAGTTCGCCCACAGGGACACGACTCGATCCTGGTTGGTTTTCATGGGCTCCCAGGCTCCTTACTACACCCACGCGGTGTCGATCAAGCTCCGGCCAGGCGGAACGCTGCACGCTTCGAGCGACTTGAGTGCCTACTTCCTCTAAGGTGACGTGCCTGCTATCGAGCCGCCAGTGCTTTAATCTTGACACAAAATATGACCGTGACCGCGCACGTATATTAACTATTTTCACATTCTAGGTTGCCAAATACGTAACATAGGGTAACAAAGTGGTTTAGGAAGAATAGAATTTCCGCCAAACCGGCTGCAATGGTTGCACCGGCGCATAAGACGCCTATCCGTCTCTCAATCCCCTCGTGCCCCGTTGCCCGCCACGCGTGCCGCAATTCCGCTTACGCCCCCAACGCCCGGTCATCAGCACCCGGCTCGGTGAACAGGCACGGACGCTTGTACTGCTCGGCGGTCGAGCGATGCTCGGCGAGCAGCCGTCGGTCCATCTCGGCGAAAGCGTTGCGATCCACCTGTCGGGTGCATAACAGCCCGAGGCGACTCGACTTCCGACGCGAGGCATA
Organism: Phycisphaerae bacterium; assembly: GCA_020058145.1. GTDB lineage: Bacteria > Planctomycetota > Phycisphaerae > UBA1845 > Fen-1342 > JAGVEP01. The sequence continues at coordinate 13,179 of JAGVEP010000290.1, forward strand.
CTCTTCGTTCTGCTCGCAAAGGGCGGCATCGATCTCGGTAGCCATAGACGCCGGCAGCTCGCATCCGCACGTGAGCCGGTAATATGGCGGATCGTCCCAGCACGGAGCGGCGATGAAATCGAATTCCGGCGCTCCATCGGCCGCCACCACGGAACCGACCGCGGCGACGACCTGATTCTCCGTCAGTTTTTCACCGGCGACCGACGCGACTCGGCCAGCCCGATGTAGGAATTCGACTACCGGGGTATCGCGCAGCCGCCCGTGAACCCGCACGACGTCGTCCAGCCGGTAGCGAACCAGCCCGCTGGTGTTCGTCAGCACCACCACGTAGTCGTGCCCGATCTCGATTTCGTCGTAGGTAAGTGTTTGCGGCGCCGAGGCTTCCGCCTGGTTCAGCGGAATGAACTCGAACACGTTGGAGGTGACATCGAGCACGCCGGCGGGGGTGCCGTCTTCGAGGGGAATGCTCACCCGCCCTTCGCTGGCGAGGAGTCCGACGTCGCGCACGGGTGCCGGACCCCACCAGTCGCCCAGTCGCTTTAGGTAATAACCCATGCTGCCGCCGGTCCAGCAGGCCAGGAACTCGATCCGCCAGTAGTCGCGTGGCCGGAGGGCGGCGTGCGCACTGCGGAGCAGCGTGAGCTCAGCGGCGCGCGTCGGGTTCGGGCGCAGACCGGTCGACAGAACGCCGCGCAGACCGGGATCGCTTACGATTCGACTGCTGAGCGTTCCATCGTGTACGTCGCGAATCAGGGCTTCACTTTCTTCGTCGGCGGTGCGGGCCATTTGGATCAGGGTTGCGGGGCTGGCCGTGATCGCGAACGCGACATCGCGCACGATGCCAAGCCGCATGAGCGTGTAGTAGCGTGCCCGCGGCTCGTCGAGATAGGCGATTTCAGGCCGCCCCACATAGAAACGGCGTACGATCGACTTCTGCGTGCGGGCGAGCAGCCCGGTGATGGCGCCGCAGGGGATGCCGCAGGCTGTTCGACCGGCATCTTCGCGGGCGCTGGATTGCAGGATCGCCCGCAAAATGGCCCGCGGATGATCGGTCAGCATTTTCAGGCCGAAAATATTCCACCCGCGGCGATAGTCAGCGACGAACGCGGGCGTGACGGGGATGCGCTTGGGCTGCGCCGTGGTGCCGCTGCTGGTGGCCAGCATCAGGACGCGCGTGCCGGCCGAGAACAGCGCCCGCGTATCGCCAGCGCACACGCGGTCAATGTAGGGCCGGTAATCCTCGTAAGTCATCAGCGGCACGGCGCGGCGTAAGTCCGCGACGGTGCGGACGTTGCGCAAGCCATGCCGGCGGCCGAAGTCACTGACTGTCACCAGGCTGAGGACTCGCCGGAGTACGCGCGTCTGCTCGGCTTCGACGTGGCCCATGGCGTGGACGAAGCGACCATAAACGCGCTGCGCGTGGAGGTACGCGAGCCGTGCAGCCAGGTGCTCAAAAAGCGTCGGCATGGCGGGTGACTCACCGCTTCCTGCGGACACACAGTCCGCGCGGCATCATAACCGCGATCTCAAATTCGTCAGCCGGTGGCGCGCAAACGCAGAATGGGGGCGGTGGCATCGTCGGGCGAGGGCGTCGGGGTGGGAAGTGTAGCGCTCGCCGCGGGCGCGGACAGCAGCGCCGGGCGGGCGAGGTGGCGGTGGAAGAAGCCGATCGTCAGCCGGGCGTAGAACTCCGGATGGAGAATCACGGCTTGGTTGTGCCGGGCGCCGGGCGCGATCCACAGCGACTTCGGCTGCGGCGCGAGGGCGTACAATCTGCGGCTTTGCTCCACCGGCAGATACGAGTCCTTCGCGCCGTGAATGAACAGCATCGGGCGTGGCGTCAGCCGACGGATGGCCTTGCGCACCGATGGAAAGCGGCATTTGAACTCACGGCGGGCGAAGTGCATCATCGACCAGCGCAGAAACCGCCAGAAGGTCGGCGGATGGTTCTCGTAGACGAAGCGCACGCGGGCAAAAATGTACGCCCAGCGCTTCATGAAATGTTCGATGGTGGTATCCGTACTGTAGGCTCCGTCGGAGACGAGCGCCCGGATGTGGGAGTTTTCCAGCGCGACCAGAATGGCAGCACACGCGCCGCGCGAAATCCCGAACGCGCCGAATTCGACCGGGTAGCCGTGTTCTTCGAGCCACCGCTCGGCGTAGGCCGTCGCGCCGCGCATATCGTCCAGGTCGCGATCGGTGACCCATTGCCGCGGGGTATAACTGGGCGAACACTCGGATTGGCCGTGCCCGCGAAAGTCGAAGGTGAGGATGTCGTAGCCCGCCGCTTGGAGCGGACGGCAGTAACGCGCGCACGAGTACATGTCCGCACAGAACTCGTGCGCAAAAACGACCAGGCCGCGCCGTGGCGCGTCGGGGTTGGCCCGGATGAGCAGGCCCTGCAGCGGCAAGCCATCGTAGGCGGGAAAGCCGACCGGCTCGCCGCACGGCCGCTCAAAATCCAGCGGATTCCGGGACATGGGCGGCTTGGTCGTGCGCATGATGTTCAGCGAAATGCGCACGTACTTCATCAGTACGATCATCGGGACCACGACCAGAGTGATGATCGTGAACGCGATGGCGGCCATAGCCCAGTTGCGGGCGAGCGCGTCAACAGCCGACCAGGCAAACAGCAGCACGCGTGTCTCCGGGGTTGGTCGTTTCGGCCGCCAGGCTGCGGTCGGGGAAAAGCCGGACCGCTTCAGACAGGGATACCGGCCGCGCCGCCAGTAGTCGAACGCGTGGGATCGTAGCGGCAACGTGCACCCGCGTCCACGGGGCCGCCGCCGGTCTACTCACCGAAATCGGACGCATCCAGCGGCAGATTCATCGTCCAGACGTGGAACCGCTGCGCCCAGGCGGCGTCGAGCGGGCCAAAGAGCGACTCGAGCAGCTCCCGACACTCGGACGGTGTGCCGGGCCGGCCCGGCTGTGCTCCGAGTTGCCGCAGCAGCCCGGTGAATTGCGTGCGACGCTGGTCGTGGAAATAGGACGTCAGCGCCCAGGCCAGCGGATAGCAGGGTCCGCCGCACCAGGCCTCGTCGTCAGTCAGAATTCGTCGTAGACGCGGGGCCTTGGCGGGGTCGGAGGCGTAGAGCTTGCGGTATTCGAACAGCCGGTAGTTGTTGGATCGACTGGTCGCGAGGTCCGACGGCGCCAACGGGATTTCAAATAGCGTCGCGAGCCCCTCACGCAGCCAGGTCGGCACGCGGTCAGCGGACGGCAGAATGCCAAGCTCGAACTGAATCTGGTGGGCCGCCTCGTGCTGAATGACGCTGAGCCACAAGGTCGCCTGGCGTTGCTCCAGTCGGCGCTCAAGCCGGTCGCGGCTATCCGGCGGGGCCTGCGCGCACTGCGCGCGCAGTTCCGCGAGCGGGGGGTAGTTCGCCAGGTCAAAGAAAACGCCGCGCGCCGTCAGGGGCAGGTAGCCGCCGAGCATCTCCGAGGTGTCGTCCCCCGGCGCGCTCACGTAGTCCCGGAACGTGCTGTAGCCTGCGAAATACAGCACTTCAAGCTTGTGCGCCGGCCGGCGCACCGCCAGTTCCAGCTCATCCGCGAACCGCACGTGAGCCCGGTAGACCGCCTCCAGCCGCTGGCCCAGCGCGCGAACGCTGTCGTCGGCCGCGTCGAAAGCAACGAGGAAATGGTCCGTTTCCAGGCGCTGGGCCGAGTTTCCCAGTTCGCGGCGGAGGGCCGGCCACTGTCCGTCCGCGACCGGTAACGAACCCAGCAGCACTGGCCGAGAACTGGTAACCCTCTGTGTCGCGGCTACCGACGAAGGCGCCGCGGTCTGTGCCTCACCGGGGCAGGCCGCGCCGAAGGCCCCCACCAATAGCGCAACGGCTAGGCCGCAGCGCGGCTCAGTGTCTCTTACCGCGGCCTTGATCGCGTCTCCCCTGGTCCGACTTTTTCTGGTCTGTGCCGCGGTCGCTCGCGGCTTCGCCGAGCGGCAGGAGCGATTTCTTGAGTTGGAGGCCATCGACGAATTTGTTGTAGTCCTCAACCCACTTCTCATCCAGCCGGCCAAAGAGGTTCTCGAACTCGGACAGCCGGTCCGCCTCGCTCAGGATGGTGTTGTCGTCCCGCTCCAGCACGGTCTTGTAGTACTTACCGAGCTCGGGGCGGTGCTCCTTCCAGAGATAGTAGACCATCGACCAGCCGATCGGGTAACTGGAACCCTCGGGCCACTTCCGGCTCCAGAAGTTCGGGCTGTCGAAGAGGAAGGTACGCCACTCGGCGGCCGAGAAGTGCCGCTTGGCCATGTAGGCGCGTAGCTCGTCCAGCCGCGAATGGTTCATGACGCCGAGGCTGGCCCCGCCCGTCGAGGGCGGCACCTCGAACAGCATTGTTGTGCCCTCGACCAGCCAGCGGGGACAACCCGAAGCCCGTTCGAGGCCGTTCATCGGAAACAGCCCGATGTTGAAGTCGATGTGATGGCCCGTCTCGTGCTGTACCACTACGAGGTTCTGGTGGTCGATGAACCGGTTGATGCGGACGCGCAGCCGCTGGCGCTCATCATACGGTACATTCGGGTCCTTCGAGCGCTTCACGAATTCGACGATTCGGGGGTGTGAGAGCCCGTCAAAGAAGTACGAGCGGTTATTGTCCGGCCGGTAGAAGCCCCCCACATTCTCGTTGGCCCCCTGCGCGGCGAATTCGGCGAATGTTCCAAAGTAGAAGATCTCCAGCTTGTACGCCGGCCGCCGAGCCGGCATGTTTACCATCCGCATGAACTGGATCTTCCAACGATAGATCGATTCAACGCGCGAGGCGAGTTTCTGCGTCGATTCGTCGCTGGCCGTGTAGACCAGCGCGAAGTGCGGCTTCAGCATGACCTTGGCGTCACGGCCCGCGATCTTCTTCATCTCTTCCAGTGAGCGTTCATCGACCGCGAGTTCCGCTTCCAGCTCGTCTTTGCCGGCACCGACGACGCTCACGTCAGGGGTCGCGACAATCCCGGCCAGGATGACCTCGATCTCCTCGTCGGTGACCTCCTGCTGGGCCGCCGATGATGACCGACGCTCTGCCGCGGTGTCCGGCGTGCCAGCCTGTCTCGTCTGGGCGTCGTCCAACGGGCGTACCGCACGCACGTCGCCCTTCTTGACGGTCACGACCACGCCGTGCTTAGTCTTGACCTGGTAAGAGCCGTCGGCCTGCTCGGTCACGTCCCCTTCGACGTACTGGCCGCCCATCAGCTCGATGCGATAGCGGCCCTGAATCTTCGCCTGCTCCTGTGCCGTCGCTGTCGGCAGCGCACCGGCGAGCAGGGTCAGTGTCGTGAGGGTCGCAATGAGGTAGAACATCCGTCGGAACATGGTCTCACCGTTCAAATCCGGCACGCCCTCCGCCGGCCGTCCGGTGATTATCGTAGCTTATTTCGGGAGCGCAGCAATGGTCGTGCTTGGGGCGACCCACTTCTCAGCGGACGTAAACGGGTACTTGGATTCTCTCCGCCCCATCCGCTGCCGGTGAAATCTCCACTTCTCCGGCCAGCAAGCCGCTTTGCTCCGCGAAGGGCCCGATTTCCACGTCCACCTCCCAGACTCCCCGTTCCTCGAAGTGCTGCACGCGGCGCACAGTGCCAGGCACGCCGTGCAACTCGGCTTTTGCGACGGCAAACGCCACGCCGGCTCGCGGTCGCAACTCGATCGTGCGCCTGATCGTCGCGGCCGACTCGTTCTGGCGGTCAAGGTAGAGCTGCGTTGGCCGGCACTCGACCTGGGCCAGGAGCTGGATTTCAACAGGAACGCGGACAGCCGCCTCCGGCCCCGCTGTATACACCGTCAACGTGCCGGTGCGGCTCTTGCCGTTCTCGAGCGGCCCGGCCGTGAGCGAAATCTGCTGACCATCCGCGGACAACTCCGCCGTCAGCCAGTCCGCCGACGGTTCCAGGCGCGCGACGCGGATGAGTGCATTGGCGTCCTCATATTCGACGCGCACCACCGCCTGCGGGCGCTCCTTCCGGTCGTTGGCGGTCATCACGACCTTGTCCGGAATCAGCTTCATGGGCAGCGGCTTCACATCCAGTGTGACATCCACTTGGACCTGTGGCCGCTCAGGATCGGTCGCGAAGACGGTGATCTGCACAGTCCGACGACCGATCACCAGTCCGGCGTCCACGAATCCCGCCAAGGTCGTCGCCTGCTTGGGGTGGATCAATCTCTCGGCAACCGTCGGCGCCGAGCACGCGCACCCGGTCTTCACGTCCATGATCTCAAGGTCGCCGTCGCCGCGGTTCTCGATCGTGAATTCGTATGGCACCTTGGTGCCGACATACACGCTGCCGCAATCGAATTTCGACGGGCGGATGTATATTTGCGGCAGCGGCGCACCCTCTGGCCCCGCCAGAATGACCGGTCTGGCGGAAACGAGCAAGGCCACGCCCGACCAGCGGGCTTCCCATTCCTTCGCGACCTCGTGTTCGTAAGAATCCGCACCGACGAGTCGAATTTGGTCCTTGGTCAGCAGGACGGCGGAGAAATGCTCGTCTTCGCGCTTCCCGTCGCGCTCGACGGCCCGCAAGTGTACAATCGCCGTCCGCACCGACACGTCCTGCATGATCTTACGGAGCACGCCGGCCCCGTTGCTGACCCGCACGGCTTGCGCATGAGATCCACAATCCCGCGCCAGTTGCCACAGACGCGCTACGTCGACCGGCTCGCTTGGTGTGGTCATGCCGGACTTGCTGACCAGCTCGGAGTAGCCCACCTTCACGCCGCTGAGATCGAGGCACATGTACAGCGCGTCGAGGCCGCACCCGGCGGTCCAACGGATCGGGATAAGTGGATGTCCCCCGAGGGTCGCGAACTGCACTCCGTCGGCGCAAACAAGTGGCGGGCCGCCCACGGCGCTGATCAGCCACACCACGTACACGAGTTTGTCCCTGCCCATACTACATCCAGTTCATGCCGCACCGCGCCGGCCCAACGCGACCGTGCGTTACCGGCCGCCGCGCCGCGCGGCGGTCCGGATCGTCTGCTTTCTTCTGAGCATTACTAGCGCTGCGACACCGCCAACAGCAACGACCACGGCGGTGATCTCGGCTTTTCGCGGCAGCCACCCGCCAGCCGCCAATGACCCTGGGTCTTCCTGCTCCTCCGGCTCGCTCGACGCGGGCTGCGCCGCGACCGTTTCTTGTGACGTAGCCGGTGTGAGCACCGTCTGTGACGTGGCCGGGACGACTGGGGCGAGATTCGGTTCGCTGCGCAGCGGTGCCGGCTTGGTGTCCGTCGGCATGGTATGCGCC
>JAGVEP010000173.1 GCA_020058145.1 Phycisphaerae bacterium
CCTGGGCTGCGCCCCGGAGCGGTTCAAAACCCGAATAGAAGGCTGAGCCCATTCCGATTTCGCCCTTGACAGGCCCGGCTTCATAGAAGGAAGCGGTGTTCCCGCGGTGATCACCTCGCCGCAGCCCCCCGGTTCCAACCCCAACGCTCCCTTACGGTCGCGGCTCTGATTGTCGCGGTCCCTCGGCGCCGCCGGGGGCGCTGGTCGATCGGATAGGGTGCCGGCCGCGACAACCGGCCACACGAGGGCGCGGGCCGCGACGCGCACGGCGTGCACGCGCCCCGGTCGCACGTACAATGGCATTCGCCATGCGCTTGCTGAGCACAATCCGCACCTGGGCCGAGCTGGTCAAGCTCGCGCATTCCGTCTTCGCCCTGCCGTACGCGCTACTGGCCACGTTCCTCGCCGCGCGGCCCGTTCTGCCGGCGTGGTCCCAGCTCGGGTTGATCGTCTGGTGCATGGTCACCGCCCGCAGTGCCGCCATGACCTTCAACCGCCTCGCCGACGCGTCCTTCGACGCCGCCAACCCACGCACCGCCGGCCGGCCCCTGCCGCGTGGCACCATCTCCCACGCCGCGGCGTGGGCGTTCTTTGTGGTGGCCTGTCTCGCGTTTCTCGCCGGCTGCGCAGGATTCCGGGTTTTTCACGCCAACCCCTGGCCGCTGCGACTCGGCCTGCCAGTGCTCGCGCTGCTCTGCCTGTACTCTTACACGAAACGCTGCACCTCTTGGTCGCACGTGATCCTCGGTGCCGGTATCGCCTGCGCCCCGGTCGCCGCCTGGATCGCCATTCGACCGGCGACGCTCGGTGCGCCGGCGTGGCTGCTCTTCGCCGCGGCGACGTTCTGGATCGCCGGCTTCGACCTGATCTATGCGTGTCAGGACACCGAATTCGACCGTCAGGCCGGCCTGCACAGCGTGCCCGCACACATGGGCATCGCCGCGACGCTGTGGCTCGCCCGCGGTTTTCATGCCTTGACCGCGGGCGCCCTCGTCGGCGTCGGTCTGACGGGGGGACTTGGGACGCTCTACTATGTCGGCGTCGCCTGCGTGGTTGTGCTGTTGGTGGTGGAAAACGCGCTCGTCAGTCCGCAGGACCTGAGCCGCGTCAACCTCGCTTTCTTCACGATCAACGGCGTGGTGGGCCTGATCCTCGGTATTCTCGGAGTATTGGACGTGGTGCTGGCGTGATCCCAGAGCGGCCGCCTCCCAAGCCGGGTGCCACGGCTGTGTCGGCCGGTAGCGTCGGACCTCCGAGTCCGACGCCGGCTGTGAGGAACAGACGCCCGCACGCCCGCCTGCTAGCCCTCGCGATCGGCGGTTGGGCTCTGTTGATGCTCCCGCTCCTGCGTTGGGGCCTGCCCTCGACCGCGGACGATGACCTGCTCTTCGGCGGTGAGCCCGCGTGGCCCGCGGCCTGCTACGACGTGGCCACCGATGTCGCCCAACTCCGCACGCGCGAAGCCGGCGCCGACACCGACCTCAACCCGCTCATGGCACGCGATCGGCTGGTCAATCTCACCGCCGACGACGGTGCCCGCGCGGAAATCCTCCGCCGCTACCGCCTCTACTCGCGCCAGCCGGACGAGATGATCGTCTTTCGTGCCCTCCAGCGCATGCACCCGCGGCAACTCGACTTCGATCCGCGGCTCTATCAGTACGGCGGCGGTTACATTTACCTGGTCGGGGCCGCCCTCAGCGTCGGGGCGCTGCTGCATTACGTGCCACTGTCCGGCGACGTCACTGTGTATCTCGAACACCCCGAGCTGTTCGCACGCTTCTACGTGGTTGCACGCCTGCTCTCGCTGCTCTTCGGCGCGCTCACGCTCTGGGCGGTGTTCCGGCTCGCCCGGCGCGCTGCTGGTTACCGCGCCGCGTGGATCGCGGTCGCCGCCGTGGCCTGTACGCCGGTCTTTATCACCGCGGTACTCGAAGCCAAGCCCCATCTACCGTCCGCCTGCCTGATGCTGTGGGCCACGCTCAGCGCCCTCGCCTACCGCGACCACGGACGCCTGCGCCACGCTCTGCTCATGGGGCTGCAGGCCGGCTACGCGTTTGGGCTGGTGCTCACCGGCTCCGTGGCGGCCCTACTCTGGCCTGCGCTTTGTTTGGCCTGTTCACCGCAGCAACGTCGTCGCGCCCTGTGCCATCTCGCGCTCGCCGGCGCCGTCGCGCTCGGCGTCTACATCTTGACCAACCCGTATGTGCCGTACAACTGGCTCGCGAATCGCGGCGCCCTCGCCAGCAACATCACGAATTCCACCGCCATGTACCGCGGGCAGATGGCCCGCGCACTCGACGGTGCCGCCGACGTCGCGTACCTCCTGTACGAGGGTGCAGGCATCCTCCCGATCATCGGGCTCGTCGGCCTCGCGCTGCTCTGGCGACGGTATCCGGCCGCGACGCTGCTCGCGTCGGCCGCTGGCGTGGGCATGCTGCTGCTCGGCGTGCTCCTCGGGGCCGGCAAGCCCGCCGAGTTCGCGCGCTTCCTGATCCTGCCGGTGCTACTGCTGTGTATCGCGGCGGCCTGCTGGCTGCGCTGCTGGACGCGCAGACCATTCCTCCGCGCGCTGTTCGTCGTGGCCATTCTGCTCGGCAGCGTGGCCCGCGGGTCGCTCTACGCCCGCGCGTTTTTCATCGATGCCTACTCCGCCAGCGAAACACGGCACGCCGCGGCTGACTTCCTGCGCAGCACGCTCCGTCCGGAGGATTCCGTCGCCATCATCCAGGAACCCGCCCCGTATGCCGTCCCGCCGCTGGATTTCACCCGCCGCAGGATCGTCTTGCTTCCACCGTCGGCGCCTGTTGACGAGTCCACCCCCCTACCGCCATGGCTCGTTTTCACGGCCGACAATGACCGCGTACACAAGGACGCCTGGTGGCAAAGGCACTACATTCCAGTCGTGCGCTTCCCGGCGTCCGGCGCAACGCTGACCCCCATCACGTGGGCCGACAAGGCCACGTATGTGTACGAGCGTCGCCGCTGAACCAGCAATGGCAAGGAAGAGGCAGGCGGCGCAGCTCGCACAAAGCCACACCGCCTGCGGGGACGCGACAAATTGACGCCGCCGCTTTACGGCTCCATCACCAGCACATAGAAGTCCATGTTGATCGGGGCCGGTCCGTTCGGCGACCACTGAATCTCGTATACGTTGAATTCGAGCGTCTTCGCCTCCTCATTCAACTCCACCGGCTCCACCAGCGCCGAGATCGGCGTCGTCGGCGGCTCGCCCGGCAACGCCGTGAAGCTGAATGGCGTCACCAGAATGGGGAAGCTGCGGAGATTCACGCCCGGAGCAAAGCGATAGTTCGGGGCGAAGTGCAGGATCAACACGAACTTGCCGGGTACGTTCGGATCGACCGGCAGAGACTCGAGGTACGGCCCGTTCGTATCCTGCGCATCCGCCGTTCCGTCCGCGCCAACATGCGTGCGGGCCAGCAGGCCGGTCCACTCGCAGTCGTTCACGTCGACCACGCCGTCGCCGTCGAGGTCCTCCTCCGGATCCCCGACGCCGTTCCCGTTCAGGTCCCAGCAAGGCTGGCCGTTCGCACCATTTGCGCCGTTGGTTCCGTTTTGACCCGGAGCGCCGTTCTGGCCATTCGTGCCGTCGGTCCCGTCTTGACCCGGAGCGCCGTTCTGGCCATTCGTGCCGTTGGTTCCGTTCCGTCCTGCGGCCCCGCCCGCTCCATTGGCACCCGTGGCGCCTGTGGCGCCTGTGGCACCTGTCGCGCCGGTGGCCCCCGTGTCGCCCTTCGCGCCGGGGACACCCGGATCACCTTGCGCGGCCAAGTTCGCCTCGGCCTCGGCGAGCTGCGCCGTCAGCGTGTCAATCTGGTCCTGCAACAGCACGAACGGGTCGGGTCCGCAGCCGGCGTCCGCCACGCCCAGAAGTGAAACCCCAACACCGACGATGCCGAGCGTCCAATAACGTTTCATAAAACACCGCCTCCACTACCCGCGACAATCAACGGCTCCCGAAACACCCCGGCGAGCGCCGCCGCGGGCATCCGGTGGTCCCAGTCGGCCGCATCGGGGACAATAAAGTATAGGTCGTCGCCGCGTTCACAGTCCACCGCTCTGAGGCAGGAACTCCTGCAACGCCAATATGTTAACACAGACGGTGTGGGTAGGGAAGGAGCCTGTTCCTATAATATCTCCTAACAAACGCCGCGGCCACCCTAACGCAACCAGACACCCGTCTGTACGGTCTGCGCCCCGCGATAGAGGCCACCAAAGCGGTCGTAGTGGTATTGCTCGTCGTATGTCACGGTCGTATAAAACGTTACATCATCCGTCCGCTGGCCAATCTCGGTCGCCGGCCATTCGGCGCGCGCCGCCCACGCTTGCGCCACGCGGGAAACCTCCGCGGACTTGCCCAAAGCGAGATTGGAGACTGGCGCACCGCGCGACTGGATGATCGCGCCACGTGGCGGCGCTGCACAACCGGCGATCAGCACCAACGCAGCAAGTACGGGGAGTGCTTCTTTCACACGAGATTCTAGCCGCCCCTGCTCCCGCTTGGTCAACAGTCGCGGCTGGTCAGGACAGAATCGTAGGCGGAGTGTGAATAATCTGCCGCCGCATGACGGGCTGTCCGCGGCCGTGCCTTCACCGTGTCCACGCCGTCTGGAGCCGTCCGGATAACCGAACGACCTTACCTGTCTCGACCGCACGCTGTTCAAGCCAGGCCAGAGCCACACTCGTCCGCGAGGACGCCGGCGAGCAGCGCTCCGGCGTCCGGCCGGAAAGCACGCACTCGATGAAGTAGTCGTCCTCCCGCTGATACGCATCGCCCTCGCAAGCGATCAGCGCCGCGTGCGTGCCGTCGTAGTGCCGGACTTCGTTCCCGCGCTCCGAGGACCATTCCAACGTGCCCCGTTGGCCCTGCACCGTAATACTCATCTCAAACGGGCGCGGCGGGGTCAGTACCCAGCCGCCTTCCAACACTGCGTACCGGCCGTCGTCGTATCGGTAGGTCGCGACTACGTGGTCGATGGCACCTGACGGCCCCGCCATCCCGGTCGCGAACACGGCGTCCGGCAATCCCAGCAGGTGCTGCGCGAAATCAACGTCGTGCAGGTGCAAATCGAGCAGCGCACCGCCGCTCTGCGCCCCCGCGAGCAGCCAGCCGTCGGCCGAGTAGGTAGGTGGGCTTGTCAGACGCCTCAGCGTCACGAAGCGCAGCGCGCCGATGCGGCCCTCGTCAACATATCGCTTGATCAGCTCGTACTGCGGCCAGAAGCGAATGCAGTGGCCGACCATCAACGTCCGCCCGCTCGCCTTCGCCGCGGCGAGCATACGGTTGCAATCGCTCGGCCGGTACGCCATCGGCTTTTCGCAGAGCACGTGCTTGCCGGCCTGAAGTGCGGCGATTGAAAGCGGGGCGTGCTGCGGCGTCGGCAGCGCGATGAGCACGACGTTGACATTCGCATCGGCGATAAGCTCCTCCGCCGTCTCGTACGCCGCCACGCCACTGAACGCCTCACGTGGCGGCACGCTCCCCAAATCGAGATTACCGAAGCGTCCTTCCCAATCGCCGCTACGGAGTGCCGGATCGCGGTCGCAAACCGCAACGACCGCCGCGCGCGGGTGATCGCACAGCCGCGCAAAGTGCGTGCGCCCCATGAAGCCGAGTCCGCAGATGCCGAAACGGAGTTTGTCAGAAGCCATCAGCCGTCAGCCTTCAGCGATGGGTTGCGTGCAAAACGGGCGTCTGCCGGTGACGGGCAGTGTACCGGCCTGGGGGCGGGATGGCAAGCGGTCGTGTTCGAAGATGCTCCGTCCTGGATCGCTTGTTCGGCCCGCCGAAACGTCTTGAACCAGCCCGGTTCGGCCTCCGACACCCGGGAAGAACGCGAAAACGGCGGGCGCGAAAGTTGCGGGGCGCTGTACAATGGTTCTGCACGGCCCGTCACCGGAGTCGGGCGAGGTCATCTGGGGAATGTCGGATTACCAGTTTCTCGTTACCGGCCGGTTGAACGAAGTGCGCATCGCGGTGTGCGGTTAGATTGAATCGGACAGCCGGAGACGATAATCTGGAGTCATGGCGCCTGGTGCGGCGACAGGTCGAGACCCCGCCGCGGCCCAGCGCGTCACTTTCGGAGGCGAGCCATGCCTTTCAGAGTCGGTCGCGCGTGCCTGAACACTCCGGTACTCGATGCCTTGCTTGCTCTGCTAGCGCTGAGCGGTTGCTCACCACCGGGCGGTACGTCCCCGGCTCAGAACGGCAGTTCCGGCCTGGACAATGGGGTTGACAGCGTCGCTCAGGGCGAAGGTGGCGCCGCGGACAATTCTCAGGCGCCAGGCACTGGGAACCAGGGGAGCGCCACGGACGATTGTCAGGACCCGGGACCGTATGCCCTCAGTTGGTTGCACACGCCGGCAGGAGCGCCAGAACCGAACCAACCTGACCGGCGATACCCGACCATCATCATCGTCCATGGTTTCAATCATGACCCCAACGACCCCAGCGTTCTTTGGCCGCAGCGGATGGCGGACAAGATCGTGGAGCTCATCAGGGATGAGAACTCGCTACAAAGCGATCCGAACATGGACGTCCTGGTGGATGACATCAACATCGCCTTCTGGAACTGGGGATATTACCCGATCATCGATTCGCAGTGCTGCTACCGTGCCACGGCGGCAGCAGGGCAGGAACTCGGCGGCCAACTCGAACGGCTAATGGACGCCGGGACCGGGACCATCGATCCCGATCCTTCGCGTATTCACCTCATCGGCTACAGCGACGGCGGGTATGTCTGTGCGGCTTGTGCGCACTCCATCGCGACCAGTGGGCGGGGCCGGATCGGCCAGCTTACCGGGTTGGACGTGCCCCAGAAGTACGATCCTACCTTGCCGGACAGTACGATCGACCCGAACGACTTCGACGCTGTCACTTGGTACCCGCTGCCCGGCATTCAGTGGTGGCAACCCATCGGTTCACTGCCCCTGCACGGCCCCAATGTCATAAGCGAGGACATTACCGCGCCGGACGTGGACCCTGACGTTTACCACACCGACGTACCTGACTGGTATATTGATCGTAAGATCGTCCGAGGGGATGACTGGGGGTCATGGTGGGACTCCTGGGTCGCGGTCAAGCGGGCCTATTGGCCACGAAACTGCACCGGTCGGTTTGTGCTGGATGTCTCCTATAAACTGGAATGCCAAGGCCTGGACGGATTTGACGGAAGCGGGCAGCGCATCTTGGCGGAGCCTGCAAGCGAAGCTGACCAGAAGCATTATGTCATTCTGCCGTCTAGTGAGCCGCTTTCCTCCATCCAGCTTGAGCGCGAGATATCGTCCGGGTCGGTTTACCCGGCAAAGTCAAAAGTGATCGCTTCGGGTTCCGGTAGTGTAACCTCGCCACTCGCGACTTGCAGCTGGCTGGGCGGATTGTTGGCTTTACGGACTTCTGGTTGGGCCGAGTGGGGCTCTGCGTACGCCAAGGGGACAATCAACTCCATCGCCGAGGTCGCCTGGGGCTCGCCCCTGCTGGACGCGATGGGGGAGCATCTGCCCAGTTTGCTCGTAGTCCAGACTTTTGGCAGCGAGCCTCAGCGTCTGCAATGGCAAGGTCACGAGAGGACGCTCCTTGGCACGACCCTGGGCGGCACGCGGGAATCCTTGCTCAACGTCGATGAGGGTCTCACGATAACTTCGATAACTTCACACTGGGAGAGCGAGGTGCGCGACGGTGTCGTTCCGACCGCATCCGCTGGCTTCTCTATTTTTGAGTTGGGCGTCGACATGGGCTTCGAGGGGGTACGATTAGGCTCTGGCTCCTCTGCTGCCTTCATATGTCCGCCCAAATTGAAGGCGACGCTCTTCGCCAATAGCGCTTCTCTGCATCGTAAAGGCGCCGGTGAGACCATTTGGGGAGGCGACATCAAGTACGAGGAAACGCGAGGCGAGGAAACGCGAGGCGATAGCGTGTCTTTCGTTCCTGGGCGCCCCGGGTTGTGTGTGATCCGATATCGACTGTCATCTACTGACGACGATAGCACTGCCGGCACAAATGTAACGATCTTCGTACCTGGAGAGCGGTAGGTGATTGACATGTTTCTCGGCTTCGCCAAGCTCGCCGAACCAAACTCGAGAGCGCTGGGCTCCGTGGGAGATCGATTGCCGCTTCGTTCGTCACTCGAGGGTGCCCGGGCGGGCATTTTTGAGCGCACAAAGAACAGTCGCAGCCCTTGGCTGCCGAACAAATGCGAGCGCCTTTACATCATCGACAGTTTCAATTCTGAGGGCGTGCCGATATACTCAAAAGGTGTGCGGCGGCGCACCGGGACGCCCGATGAAGAGTTCTACATCCTCATTTCCGGTAAGCGCTCCGTCCGGTCGGATTATATCGACGTACGAACGGTGCCCGCTGTGTGACTCTCGGGATATCGCGTTAGGCACGGAACGCGTCGCGGTCGCGCTGCCTGGCGACAAGACGATTTCGCTCAGCCTCCGCCGCTGGGCGTGCCCGGCCTGCCGCGAGAAGTTTCTAACAGCGGATTCTCGACGCAAGCTCGACATGGCGGTGACTGCCGCCCGGACACGTCGTCGCGGCAGCGGTTAGGCTCTTGAAGAGCCTCATCCTCGCCAGCAGAACCGACTGCCGGCGTCTGCAGCGAATCCCTGACTGCCGCTACTGCCACTCAATCGTGCTCGGCGGCTTGCTGCTGATGTCGTATGCCACGCGGTTCACGCCGGGGACTTCGTTGATGATCCGATTACTGACCGTCGCGAGCACGGCGTAGTCGATGTGAACCCAATCGGCGGTCATGAAGTCCTTTGATTCGACCAGCCGGATCACGACCACGTTCTGCCCCTCGTACGAGCGGCCGTCGCCCATCACGCCGACGCTCGCGACCGGTACCAGCACCGCGAAGCCCTGCGCAACCTTGCGATACCACCCGGCGGCGTGCAATTCCTCGAGCAGAATGTCGTCCGCCGCACGGAGAATCTCCAGCCGCTGTTCGGTCACGTCGCCGGCGATGCGGACCGCCAGACCGGGGCCGGGGAACGGGTGTCGCCAGACCAGGTTCTCCGGCAGGCCCAGTGCCTCGCCGACCCGCCGCACCTCGTCCTTGAACAGCAGCCGCAGCGGCTCGACCAGTTCAAAGCCCAGTTCCACCGGCAGCCCGCCGACGTTGTGATGCGATTTGATGACCGCGGAATGCCCCGTTGGACCGTGCCCGGACTCAATCACGTCGGGATAAATCGTGCCCTGGGCCAGGAAGCGCGCCCCCGGTATCGCTTTCGCCTCCTGCTTGAACACCTCGATGAACTCGTGGCCGATGATGCGCCGTTTTTCTTGCGGATCGAGCACGCCGGCGAGCTTGCTCAGGAACCGCTGGCGGGCGTCGACGACGCGCAGGTCCATGCCGAAGTGGTCGTGGAACGTGGTCTCGACGAGTGCAGCCTCGTTCGTGCGGCACAGCCCGTTGTCCACAAAGATGCAGATCAGCCGGGCGCCGATCGCGCGGTGTAGGAGGCCCGCGGTGACGCTGCTGTCCACGCCGCCGGAGAGGCCACAGATCACGCGGTCGTCCGGTCCGACCTGCGTGCGCACGGTCTCCACGGCGGCCTCGATCACGTTCTCGACGCGCCAATCGCCGCGGCAGCCGCAGATGTCGTAGACGAAGTTGCGGATCATCTGCTCGCCGTTGGGCGTGTGCGTGACTTCCGGGTGGAATTGGACGCCGAAAACCGGCAGCGATTTGTGCCGCACGGCAGCGACGGGACAAGCTGCGGTGACGGCGATGGGCTCGAAGCAATCGGCGACCTCGGTCACGACGTCGCCGTGGCTCATCCACACGGAGATTTCGGGCGGCAGATGTGCCAGGACGCCGACGGGGCGGCGGACGTTCAGCCGCACGCGGCCGTACTCGCGCGTCTGCCCCGCGCGGACCTCGCCGCCCAGGAGTTGGCAGGCGATTTGCATGCCGTAACAAATGCCGAGGACCGGGACGCCAACATCGAATATGTCGCGTTCGCAGCGCGGGGCCCCGGCTGCATAGACGCTCGCCGGCCCGCCGGAGAGGATGATGCCCTTGACATTCAGCGCCCGCAGGCGTTCGGCAGGCGTGTTGGGGGCCAGCAGTTCGCTGTAAACGTGGTTTTCGCGCACGCGCCGGGCGATGAGCTGCGAATACTGACTGCCGAAGTCCAGGATCGCGATGGTTTCGCGGTTAGGCATAGGCCGTTCGATACCACGGCCGCGTGCGGCGGTCAATGCGCCGCGCCACGTAACGTTGCCGCCCGCTCCGAGGGCAAGATGAACATTGCAGACGGTCGCCGATCTTCTTAGAATGCGGATGGTGACGTGCCTCGCTGCGCTTCTCGATCTGCACGTCGGGAAAAACACTGGAGGAAAACGATGTACCGCGCCACACCAACTCGAATCGTCGGCCCTGTCATGCTCGCGCTCTTCTCGGCGGTGCTGCCCGCGGTCGCCGCCGAACGCGTCGTGTTCGCTGAGAACTTCGTGTTCACGTGGTGACAGCCGTGGTGCGGATACGCCGGTCGGGCGTTGAACAGGATGATCGTGAACTACCCGGACACGTTCGCGTACTTGGAGATTCACGGCGAAGATGATTACTATCGGATTCCCTGGGGCGTCGATCGGTGGCTCAACTACTACGCTGTGCCGGGCGCCCCGGCGACCTGGTTTGACGGCAGCATCCTTACTCTTGATGTCTATCTTAACGACGATCAGCAGTACAACTGGTACCACGACTTGTACGAACAATGCCTCGCGGTGCCGACCGACGTGTCGGTCCAGCTTGGCGGCGTCGAACTCGATCCGAACACCCACACGTATCGCGTAACGGCTCGCGTCGCGCTCGATCCGGACGGGACGGGCAAGACGGTCCGCGTGTACATCCTGCACGCGCTGGACCACTACCCCCCGAACGATATCCAGTATCGGTTTTGCGTGCGACCACCGGCTCCGACGCAGTCGCCATGGTGGGTCGCGGACGTAACGCTCGAGCCGGGACAGAGGGTGGATGTCCAGCGTGATTTCACGTTCGATCAGAACAGTTGGGCGCACCAGAGCGATATCGCGATCGTGGCGTGGGCTCAGCCGCCGGTCAGCGATGGCGCCAACGGCCAGGGCGCGTTCTGGAACTCCCGCTTGATGAGGTGGCCATTCACGCCCTTGTACGAGCGGGGCGACCTCAACTGTGACGGCGTCATGAACTTCGCTGATATCGACCCCTTCGTGCTGGCGCTGTCCGACCCGGCGGCCTACCAGGCGGCATATCCAGGCTGCGACACTCGCAACGCCGACTGCAACGGCGACGGCAGCGTGGATTTCGACGACATCAACGCGTTCGTGGCGCTGCTGAGCGGCGGTTGAACCGACGATCCGCCCGACGCTCATCGGAACACGAAGCACCAGCGAGTGCGACCCGGCACGCTCACTCGCGGGCGCACCCGACTCACTCGCTGGCGCTTCGTGTTCAGAACTCACTCGCTGGCGCTTCGTGTTCAGAACTCACTCGCTGGCGCTTCGTGTTCAGAACTCACTCGCTGGCG
>JAGVEP010000291.1 GCA_020058145.1 Phycisphaerae bacterium
CCTGGGCTGCGCCCCGGAGCGGTTCAAAACCCGAATAGAAGGCTGAGCCCATTCCGATTTCGCCCTTGACAGGCCCGGCTTCATAGAAGGAAGCGGTGTGGCGGATGCGGACTCCGCTCCCTTACGAGACTGTCGGAATATTCCGACGACCGGCGCGCCGATGACTTGGCGCCGCATCGTCCCCTGGGGGGCCGATGGGACGCCAAGCGGTCCGCGAGCTGTCGAAATACTCCGGAGGAGGTATTCCGACAGTCTCTGACGGTCGCGGCTCTGACTGCGACCGTTGCGACTCTGGCTCGCTGGGTTGAGTGATCGGCCATGCCCACCTTTCACGGTCGGCAGACGCACGCGCCCGCGCTCACCTGGCACGCGAGCATTTCCAGGATGTCGCTGACGCGAATGCGCAGCCCGCGGACGCACGGCCGCCCGCCGCACTGGCCCGGCGTCTGTGTGATTCTCGAAAGTAGCGCGGGGTCGGCGTTCATGGGTCACCTCAGCTTGCGGTTAACGTTTTCTCAATTCTAGTCGATGTCGGACAAGGAATCGCCCGGTTCATCATTATCCGGCCCCGCATAGCAGAATCCGTCGTTAGGCAACGCAGCGCCGCGACGATAGAATTCCCGTGTGCAAACCCGACGTTGCTGAAGACGGGGCGCACCTGAAGGTGACGCAACGGGCCGATTTGCGAGAATTCGTGAGGTACAGCCGCCCATGAAACAGATCAAGATCATCGTCGAGAAACACCCGGACGGATACGTGGCCTATCCGCTGGGGGTCAAGGGCGTAGTGGTTGGCGAGGGCGACACGTTCGAGGCGGCGCTGGCGGACGTCGCCTCGGCCATTCGATTTCACGTCGAGACGTTCGGCACGGACATGCTGGACGCCGATCCGCCCGTGCTCGATGCCTTCGTGGCCGAGGCCGGAGTCGCGGTCTGATGGCCAAGTTTCCGGTCGACGCCCCAAAGGAACGCGTGCTTCGGGCGCTGCGGTCGCTGGGCTTTGAAATGGTGCGCGAAGCCGAGCACATCGCCATGCGTCGATCCAACGCGGACGGCAGTGCAATTCCGTTGACGTTGCCGAACCACCGGACGATCAAGGGCAGCACATTGCGTGCGATCTGCGCGCAGTCGGGCATTCCGCGCGATGACTTTCTGCGCGCCTATGACCAAGTGTGAACCGCGGGCACTCGAATCCCGGCGCGCCGGGACGACTGTCTTGCCGCTTTGCCGCTCCGCCGCGGCGGACTCCTACTCAGGCCCCGCTCCCAGACTCCGGCGTTTGAAGCACCCTTGACACGCGACGCGACTTCGTCGCTCTTGAACGCGGAGCGTTCGTCGCGTGTCAAGGGCACCGGGCATCACCTCGGCTGCAAGCAGTGGCGTGGGCGCCCTGCCCGTCGACCCCCATGAAGTGGCTGGGCTCGCTTGTCTTGGAGATTCGACTGGTCGGGAGGTAACGTCAGCAGCGCGTCCTGCATCAATAGGGCGAGGGCAGCGAGGATGACGAAGTCGGATTCAACGTTGGTCGGCTCCGTTCTGGCGGGTGACGTTCAGGCCTTTGGGCCACTGGTCACTCGCTATCAGGAGGCCGTATACGCACAGGCGTGGTCGGTGGTCCGTGATTTCGCGGCCACGGAGGACGTGGCCCAGGAGGCGTTTATCACCGCCTACCGCCGGCTGTCCGAGCTTCGCGCCCCGAGCGCCTTCGCCGCATGGCTTCGACGAATCACTGCCAATACGGCACGGATGTGGCTGCGCAAGAACAGCCGCCGGGGGGTACCGGGCGAGATGGACGAGATGGAGGCTCCGGGCGAACCGCCCGGCGCCGGCTTGCGCGAGGAAGTCGGCGCGATCGCGATTCTGGCGTCGCTGCCGGAGAAGAAGCGCGAGGCTGCGATCCTTTGCTATCGGGACGGACTTTCGCGGAAGGACGCCGCGCACTTCCTCGGCATCCGTGAGGCCACGCTGAGAAAGCGTCTGCACGACGCGAAGCGCGTGCTCCAGCGCAGGATTGTCGCGGCGGCGCAGCGGAACCTTGCGGAACACCTTCTGCCTACGGACTTTGCGCAAAGATGTGTTTGTGGCTGTAAACGCGCTGTTGAGGCGCAACGAAAGGAGATGATGTCCATGACGACCAAGAAGAGTAACTGCGGTTGCGGGTGCCTGCCGGCAGGCAAGCGGAGAGCCTGCGGCAAGGCCAAGAGCAAGCCCAAGACGGGCACGGCCGTCAAGGCCGGACGGTAAAAGTCCGGCTCGCTGCATGTGGATGGCCCCTGCCACGGCCGTGGCGGGGGCCATCGTCACGCCCCGATCGTCGCCGTGGCCGTCTCGCTCCACGGTCCCTTCTCTCCGGTCGGGTTCACCCAACGCAGAAGATAGTTCGCGTTCTTCCCGCCATCCGCCCCGGCGAAGGCAAGCGTGTACGGCAAACGCTGGATCATGATCGCGCCGCCGCGCGCCGCGCGGACTGATGCGCCTCGTACCGCACGATCTCCTCATTTAGCTGGTTGATCAACCGTCGGAGCGACGTCAGCGTTGCTTCGCGCGCGTGGGCGTTATCGGTCGGCCTCTTCATGGCCGCCTCGTAGGCTTCTTCCAGGTCGCGCAGCTTGCGCCGCGTGTTTTCAAGCTCATGGACGCTTTGGAGCTTCATAGCGAAATCTCGATCATGCCCTTCCCGAGGCCGTGCCGATCCGTTGCGAAAAAACGCTGCACCAAGCGGTCAAACTCAGGCTGCTCAACCCGCAGGATTTCGAGAAACGGCAGACCCTTTGCCAATTCACCTGAGGCCGCCGCATCGCGCGGATAATCGGCTGCGAGCAAAAGGACGCAGTCCACATCGTTCGGCTCCATTATATCGGTGACGAAGCTGCCGTTCAAAACGATTCGCCGGACGCCGGCGCGCACAGCCAAGCCCACCATCCACCGCACCGACTCCATCTGCGTGCGGCGTAGTTCCGATTCACGTCCGAAGCGCGCCTCGACTTCGACCCATGTGGCTGGGTGGACACCCGGCGGGAGGAAACCGGAGTCGTCAAACGGTGGGATCATGCACGCTCCAATCGTCGCCGTTGTCGCTCCACGGCCCCTTCTCTCCGGCCGGGTTCACCCAGCGTAAGAGATAATTCGCGTTCTTGCCACCATCCGCCCCGGCGAAGGCGAGCGTGTACGGCGTGCGCGTGTCAAGGGCGACGACCCTCACCCCGGCCCGCTCCCTCGAAGGGAGAGTGGGCAAGGCCGGATCGGTCGGCGTCGGCTTTCGATCAGAGCCGCGACCGTTAGGGAGCGGGGACGCCGACAAATCGAGGGCCCTCACGTGTCCTGCCGACCGCTTCCTCACGGGCGCGGCTTTGACTGCGACAGTTGCGACTCTGGCCCGCTGGGTTGACTGGTGGGCCATGCCCACCCTACACGTTCGGCAGGCGCCCCGCGTCATACGCGGCGCACAGCCGTTCGTACGCCCCCTTGTAGGCGAGAAAACGGACGTGATATTCGTGCCGGGCGGCTTCATCAGGCGCCTTATCAGGGTGCCAACGCTGGAGCGTCTCACGCCAGGCTTGCTTGAGCTGTTCGCGGGGCGCTGTCTCCGACAGCCCAAACAAAGCCAATGCGTCGGCTTCCGGCAGCGCCGCCGCCCGGCGCTCCACTTCCGCAGCCGCGATTTCGCGCTCGGCACCGTCGGCAATTTCGCGCAGCCAGCGCCAATCCCAGACATCCGGCAACATGGCCCCCAGGCTGGAACCGAGCACGGTCAGAAAACGGGTGAATGGCTTGCCTTTCAGGCCCAGGAGCCCGTCGACCAGGAGGCCGGGGGTGGCGGCCAGTTTCCCGCCGACACGGGCGGTCTTTTTGCGCTGCGCGGCGCGGTGATCGCGCAGCAAGGGCGTGACGTCCTCACGCCAGACGCGGCGGAGGAAGCGACGGAAGGCCTCGTTTTCACCAGGTGCGGTGGGCGACGTCAAGAACCTCACCTCTGAGCCGCGCCCGTAAGGTGGCGCTGTGGCGGATGCGGACTCCGCTTCCTTCTATGAAGCCGGGCCTGTCAAGGGCGAAATCGGAATGGGCTCAGCCTTCTATTCGGGTTTTGAACCGCTCCGGGGCGCAGCCCAGGA
>JAGVEP010000213.1 GCA_020058145.1 Phycisphaerae bacterium
GCTCTTCCGATCTAGCCGGCGGCGGGCGGCCGGCCGGCCTTGACCCACGGCTGATTGTCGCGCTGCCCTCCACGCCGACCGGGCCGATCACGGCGATTGCACACACCTGGCTGGGCCGCTTCATCAATCGCAATCTCGGCTCGACCGCGCTGCACCTGGCCCTGGTTGCGGACGGGCAGCTTGACGGCGTGCTGTCCGATAACGCCAAGTTGTGGGACCTCGCCGCGGGTTGGGTGTTGGTGCATGCGATGGGCGGCCGGATGACCACGCCCAACGGCGTTGACCTGTTCCCTCTGGACGTCGCGGAATACACCAGTGGCGACATGCCGTTCATCGCCGGGCGGGCCGAGGTTTTCGAGCGGCTCTTAGCTTCCTGACCCCGGCTCCGTGTTATCTCGCCGTGGCCCGCCCAGTTGACCCCCTCGGCACATGGGGCTAAGAAGCCGTTTCGAGATCGATCCCGGTCCGCAGGCGCGCGCATGCCGAGCCGCCGGACGGTGAGCAGCGGAGCCTTCGTGGGCAATCGCGACAAAACGCAGCCACACGCGAGCGAGACCGGCGGACCCCCACCGCCCGCCGTCTGGCCCTGGGCGCCGAACTGGATGCAAGCCGGCCTCTGGGCCTTGATGCTGGTCGCCTGCGCTTGGGGCGTGCTCGAGGTCCACTCCTCCAACGACACCTGGATCGGTCTCGCCGCGGGCCGTCAGATTTTCAGCGCCCCGAATTTCCCGCACGACTTCCTCAAGAATTTTCCGAAGACGGACGCCTTCAGCTTCACCTTCTACGGCCAGACGTGGTACAACCAGAATTGGCTCAGCCACGTCTATCTCTGGGTACTCTACGACTGGTTCGGGCCGAACGCCGTCATCTACGGCACTTGGGCCATCGGGGCGGCGATCTTCTGGTTCGTCCTGCTCGCAACGCGGCTGCGCACCGGCTCGTGGCTGGCCGCGGTACTGGCTGGGGCGGCGGTCGGCATTGCCTCGCGCGACTGGCTCAGCGCGCGGCCCGCCACGGTCCAGTTCTTCCTGCTGTCGGCGCTGTGGCTGTGCCTGTCCGCGCTGGCCAGCCCGGGCTCACAGCGCCGCTGGTGGCCGATCCTGCTGCTGCTGCTGATTTTCGGCGTCTGGCCGCACGCGCACGGGAGCTTCGTGTTCGGTTATGGCCTGGTCGCCCTGTTTCTGGGTTGCAATCTGGTTACGTGGCTTGTGGGGCGCTTCTCAGCGCTGCGAGCCACGATCACCTGGTCTCAGGCCGCGGCGATCGTAGCGATTGTGGCGGTCACGGCGGTGCTGGGGGCCGTGCTGAGCCCGTTCGGTCTCGAAAACTACACGCATCCGCTCAAGGTTGCCGAGAGCCCGGTCTTTCGGCAAATCGGCGAGTGGATACCGCCGTACCTGAGTGCCAACTATCCGCCGGTGCGGCGCTTCTGGATCGCTTTGGCGGTCGCGGGGTTCTGTCCTCTGGCCGCGTTGTTGCTGCGGGCTTTTGACCCCGCGAACACGGGACGCACGACGAGCCGGCGCCCGGTTGCTAAGGCCGCCCACCCTTCGACCGTGCTGTTCGACCTGGCCGCGGTCGGTCTCGGACTGGGCATGGCCCTGTTCGCCCGGCGGTTCGCCCCCACCTTTTCCATCCTGGCAACGCCCGCACTGGTTGCCTGGACGGTGCGGCTGGGGGCGCCGCTGTCGCCGTGGCTAAGACAGCGCGCGAAAGATCTGTTCATCCTGGCCGGCTGGCCCGCGCTCGTGCTGCTGGTGTTTCTGACGTACAATCGCGCCCGAGACGAGATCAGCGCGGGTTTCCCGGCCGACCGACCCTACGACCTGCTCGACCGCGTGACGCGCCTCGACGCGGTACCCTGGACGGGCATCGAGTTCCTGCGTAACAACGGGCTGAAACCGAACGCCCTGACGGAATGGACGCAGGCGGGGCCGCTTTTCTTCCTGGTCCCCGGCCTGCGCGTCTATATCGACGGCCGGTCGCAACAGGTGTACAGCGAGGAGCACTACCTCAGTTACACACTCCTCACGGGCGCGCCCCCGGGGCGTGAGCAGGACGTCAACCGCCTGCTGGAGAAGTGGGGCACGGACACCGTCCTGGTGCGCCGCAGCCCATCCTCAGCCCGCCTGGTCTCGGCCCTCGAGCGCCAGTCAAGCTGGAAACTCATGCTCATCACGCCGCGGGAGGTTCTCTTCTTGCGCGCCGGGACTCCCTTCTTCGCCGAACTGGGTCGGCGCGAGCGGGCGGGCGAGCTGTGGTGGCCGGACCTCACGATCTCCGACTTCGCCCGCGGGACTCTGCTGACGGAGACGGAGCCACGGGACCCCTACCGCGCCGTTAGCCTGTGGCAATCCGCGGTGGCGCGCGATCCCGGCCTGGGCGGGGTGAGCTACTGGCGGATCACCGCAGCGCTGGTCGGCAGCGGCCAGGCCGCGCAGGCGCGCGAGTATCTCCGCCGCGAGCGCGCCAATCTGGCCAATCCTGCACGAGATATCGCGCCCGAAATCCGCGCGCGGCTGCTCGACGAAATCCAGAATTGCGAAGCGTCCATCCCCAAGCCGCCGCCGCAGAATCAGCCGGGCGGCTAGCCGGCGCCGGTCCGCGGCGCTGCGGGTCTACGCGCGTCGCTCGGTCTTCACGCCGGCCTCGTTTAGCAGCCGGATCACCTCGCGCGCGATCTCCTCCACCGCCTTGTACGACACGTCCAGCGAGTTCCACCCGTACTTGTTGATCAGCTCGTTGAGCGACCGGATCTCAAACGCGATCTGGGACTTGTCCGCGTAGTCGGAATTGGGATCCATGTCCCACGTCTTCAGCCGTGCCTCGCGCACCGCCTGCAACCGGTACGGATTCACCGTCAGCACGAGCACCCGCCGCTGGTCGAGCTGCAACAGCTCCGGCGGTGGGGTTTGGCCGCGCACCAGCGGCACATTCGCCGCCCGAATTCCGCTATACGCCAGGTAGAAACACGTGGTGCTCTTCGACGAGCGCGACAGGCCGACGAGCACGACGTCCGCCTGTCCCAGTTCGTGAATCCGGCAGCCATCATCGTGGTTAAGCGTGTACTCCACCGCGTCAATCCGGTCGTAGTACGCCCGGTTGGACTTGTAGAGAATGCCTGGCTTGGCCCGGCGGTTGGTCTGGAAGAGGTCGTACAGGCTGATCAGCAGCGGTTCCAGCAGGTCCACCGCGGGCACCATGCGCTCGCGGGCTGCGTCGCGCATCGCCTGGCGGGCCTTGTCGTACACCAGCGTATAGAACACGACGGCCCGCTCGCCCGCGGCCTGCTCCATCAGTTCGGTGATGTCGGTCGGACGACGCACCCCGGCCTTGCGGACGAGCCGCACTTTTTCGTCCTGAAATTGCACCAGCACCGACTGGACCACGGTTTCGCACGTGCGGCCGGTGCCGTCGGAGACGAGATAGATGGTGGGCAGGTTCGGTTTGGACATGCCGGACTCCGCGGAAAACCCGCGTCGCGGCTGCCAGGCGCAGCGCGGCGACGCGCAGCAGTATACCGCGTGTCCTCGGCCCGGAAATCGTAGCAACCTCCGGCCGCCGCGCTCGCCCCGCGCATCGGACCGCGGCCTACTCCAGCCCGCTCGCGCGCCAGCCGATTTGGATTCCGGCCACTCGCCGCTTCAGGTGTGCATGACTCTCGATCTCGACGAACTCATTGTCGACTGGGACTGTCCGCCGGGAGAACTCCGCGCCCGCGTGGTTACCGGGCGTGACGGCGATGAGCTGCTCCAGCTTCGCGTCGACCTCGGCGTCATGCAGATGTTCCCGGGCGGGCGACCCGATGGCGAACGCTACCGCGGCTTGCCCACCGTCCGCGAATTCATCACGCACGAGGTGCGGCTGGGCGGGCACGAGCTGGCAGCCGAAGACTGGCAGGAGCTCGAACGCGAGCTGCTCCAGTTGAACTACCGCCGCATGGCGTTCGCCACCGTCGCCGACGACGCCCTCCGCGCCGACGACGAAGAGCACGCCCGGCGGTATCTGCGCTGCGCACTGGCCGACGTCCACGCCTGCCTGGCGAATCTGGACCTGCTCAAAAACCAGGCCACCGAGCGGGAAAGCAACCTCGGCCTGCTGCCGACGCTGCTGTTCGATCGCGCGCGGCTGCAGGCGCAATTGCGCATCGTGGAAGGGCAATTTGAGACCGCGATCGAGTAGGCCGAAGCGGGCGCCGCCGAGCTCGAGGCCCTGCTTACCGAACTGGGGTACGAGGAGGAACACTGCGCCGAAGACCCCGGCCTGCGCTACCTCCGCAAGCTCAGCGAGCAGCTTCGCCGCGAGTACGGCATCACCAAAACGCTCAACGAGCAGTTGCGCGAAGCGCTCGACGCCGAGGACTTTGAGACCGCGGCCGAGTTGCGCGACGAATTGAACCGCCGGCAGGCGCCGCCGCCAGATGACCGTCCGAGCCGCCAGCGCTAGTGTACTGATTCAGACGCACCGCGACATTACGGACCGGGGAGCATCGGCGTCTCGCCGGTGCGAACCGCTGCCTGCCGCCGCATTTCCCTCAACAGCAGCCCGCAATACGCCCGATAAGTAATGCCGGAATCCCGGCGAACCCGGCGCGCCACGTTGACGCGCACGCCCCCGTTTCGGTACAAACAGACTTTCGAAGCGCGCGGTCCAGGCGCGGGCGTTCCCAGTCGCCAACGGATGAGGCCACACAGCGTGATGACCAACCAGCGCCGGCGTACAGCTACGCTCGGCTTCGCAGCCCTGGCCCTCCTGATCCTCTGCAGCGGGTGTGTGGTCACGCGCCCCGTGGCCATGATCAAGCTCGCCAGCGGCGACTTCGCCTTGTCGCGGCAGCAACTCGACGTCGCCCTGGCCGAGTTCCGCGACGCCGTCGCAATCGACCCGCACTACGCCGAGGGGCATTACAAGCTGGGGCTGGTTTACAAGCAGAAGGGCGATCTCACGCTTGCCGCCGACGAGTTGCAGGAGGCGGTGAAGCTGGAGCCCACGAAGGTCCAGCCGATCATCGAGCTCGCAGAGGTGTATCGCCTGCTGGAGAAGATGACGCAGGCCATCCGCGCCTATGCCATGGCCTGCGATCTCGATCCGCAAAACTTCAATACGCACTTCCGCCTCGCCACGTGCTACCACCAGACCGGCGAGCTGGACCAAGCGGTCAATACCTACCAGGCGGCCATCAAGCTCGATCCCCACAACGCGCTCGCGCGCAGCAACCTCGGCGCGGCCCTGGCGACCCAGGGCAAAGATTACGAGGCGATCAAGGCCTACAAAGCCTCGCTCGAATGCGACGGCAGCCAGCCGATCGTGCTGGTCAACCTCGCGACCGTCTACCTCAACCAGGAACGCTGGGAGACTGCACACCGCACGCTCAAGGTCGCCTTGCAGATTGACCCCAAGCTCGCCGCCGCCCACGAACGGCTGGGCTACACGCTGTGGCGTGAGCAGGCGTTCGATCCGGCGGTGGAAAGCTACCGCACGGCGATCCAACTCGATCCGCAGAATGCCCCCGCGCACGCCGGCCTGGGCGTCGTGTTGATGACGTTGTACTTGGACCGCCCCGACGATGTCAGCTTGCGCGACGAGGCCGTCGAAGTGTGGCACCGCAGCCTGGAGCTCAACCCCGAGCAGCCCAAGCTGCGGGCGCTGGTCGAGAAGTACCGCACGAAGTATGAGAAGCCGGCGCTGGAGCAATAAGCGGACGTGCGCGGCGACCCTGTCCCCTGCCCGCTACATCGAAGCACCCAACCGGCCCAGCAGCTCCCGCCCCAGCCGCAGGCCGAGATGGTCGAAGTCGGTGAACACCAGGATCGTCGCGATCTCGTATTGCATGGTCAGTAGCCAACAGAAGGCCGTCCAAATGCGGCCCGCCATTCCGTAGGGTGGGCATTGCCCACCATTACGACCCACACGGGGGTCGGCCGCTACAGGGCGCAGCCGATCCCACGCGCGCTGCACGAGCAATGCGAAGGCCTGCGCCAGTCCCCAGACC
This sequence comes from Phycisphaerae bacterium, assembly GCA_020058145.1. Taxonomy (GTDB): domain Bacteria; phylum Planctomycetota; class Phycisphaerae; order UBA1845; family Fen-1342; genus JAGVEP01. The sequence goes on from JAGVEP010000213.1 coordinate 5,993, forward strand.
AGAAACGACCAACTCGGCCCGTGCCACATGCCGCAGTAGGCGAACACCAGGACGATGTTGAGCGTCGCCCGCCGGCGGCTGCCGCCGAGCGGAAAATACACGTAGTTTCGCAGCCACGCGGCGACGGTGATGTGCCAGCGGCGCCAGAAGTCACGCACCGACGTTGCCAGCGGCAGACGGTGGAAATTGTCATCCACCCGAATCCCGATCCAGCACCCGAGCGCATTGGCGAGCTGGTTGTACGTCCAGAGCAGCAGGTAAATCTGCACGGGAATCAAGTAGAAGAAACGCACCAAGGCGCCCGTGCTGTAGCGCTCCGGCTGGGCGAAGAAATCCCCGTGCGTCGGGGCGATTTGCGTGGCGATGAGGCCGATCCCCAGGCCGCCGAGCAGGAATAGACCCAAGCGGCGCAAGCCTTCCTTCCACGCCGGCGAGCGGAGGGGGTCCCAGGCCGCCAGCCGGGCCAGGAAGTCGTCGCGCAGCAGCACCGGCCCGAGTCGCATGCAGGGCGGATAGAGCAGCCAGCACACCGTGTCAAGAAAACGCGCCGGCTGCTGCGGGTTCTTCGCCAATTCCACGCCCCAGGCGACCAAACGCAGCAGAAAGTAAGCGAAACCGACATTGTGCAGCACCGCCAGGCGCGACGGATACCAGGCTTGTTGCGTCTGCCACCACAATGGGAAGGCCAGGGCGTGCAACCCGAGCCAAACCAGCGCCGTCATGCCGCGTTCGCTGAGCATGCCCCGCAGCCGCAAAGTCGCGAGGAGGTGCAACCACCCCCACGCCGCCGCGACTCCGGCGAGCAGCACGGCGGTCGTGGTTGGCCGCAGCGTCGGCAGCAACCAAGCGAGACTGCCGACGATCAGCGCCGCCCGCGGCCAGCGCCGGGCTAGCAGCAGCACGAGCGGGACGAGCGGCAGAAAGGCGATGAGCCCGAACGGCCCGGCATACAGTTCCTCCGGCCGCAGCGGGTCGCTGGTGAGCGCGTTGAACAGCGGCGCGGGCGTCGGCAGATCCATCACGGAAGGATGGTCACCGTGGACTTGCCCGGCTGGAGCAACTTGTACAGGAAGGCCACGTCCTCGTTGTGCATGCGGATACAGCCCATGGACACCGCCTTGCCGATGGACTCCGGTTCGATCGTACCGTGAATGCCGTAGCCCTCATGCCCGACGGCGTGGCCCGCGACGCCTTCGAGCCCGATCCAGCGCTCGCCGAGCGGGTTGTTCGGATCATCGGGGGCCACGATGCGTTTTTCGCCGGCGGAGGCGGGCGGATAGTACGTCGGGTTTTCCAGGCGATTCTTTACTTTCCAGCCGCCCTCGGGCGTGCCGTTGTCGCTGCCCAGCCCCACGCGGAAGCTGCGGACGTAGACGTCCTGAAGGTACACGTCCATCCGAAACGCGGCTTTGTAAATTCGCGCGTGAAATGGGCCGCGCAGCACCCGCAGCTTCTGCCCGGCCCGCAGCAGGCCGGGGTCCTTGATCCCGTTGGCTAGCATCAGGACCTCGTACGGCACGTCGTAGCCGCGGGCGATGTTCACCAGGGCGTCGCCGGCCTGTACCACGTACGTGTCCGCCAGCGGATCTCCCGTCACACTGCGGCGGCCGAAAAGCGTGTCGTCGGCGATGCGGGTCAGCAGCGCCCGGACCTCGTTCTGCTGGTTCTCCCCGAGGTCATGTTTGAGCAGACCGCCCAGGGCCTCGCGGGCTTCGAGTGTCTTGCCGGCCTCGAGCAGGCTGCGGGCCTGCTCGATACTCGCGTGTCCGGTGCGCGTTTCGCTGCTCGAGCGCGGTGGTAGTGCTGGCTGGGAGGCCGGCGCGGTCTGCGGAGCCGGAGTCGGCTCGGGTGCAGCGTCGCTCTTGAAATGGAAAGCGGTGTCCAAGCCCGGTGGGCCGCCGGCAACGACCACTTGCTCATGCGCCACGAGCTTGGTCTCTACCGCGGGTTCCGTTTTCGCCACGGTCGGCGCGGGCGACGTCGCCGGGGCCCCCGTGGCGGCTGTGGGCGTCCGCGTGGAGTGGAACATCCACCAACTCCCGCCCGCGAGGATTGGTATGAGAACGCCGCCGAGAATGAAGCGTCTGCGGGATTTTGAGCGTCGACGAGCGAATGACACGTGGCCGCCTCCTGGGCTGCTGCAAATTCGCCGCGGTCCTCCTGACCGCGAGCTGCCATACTCCGTTAAGACCGCATGATGGTAGCCACGGCCGCCGGCCGGTGGAAGCCGCCTTCTGCCCTGGACACCCGTGTACGCACTCTGGCACAATACCGCAGGAGCACCGCATGGACGCCGTGTCCACGCCACGACAAGGAAGTCGCCGGGATGGGCAGGCGAGTTGCACACCCAGATTCCTCCGTTCGCTCGACGGATTCCGAACCTACCAAAACGTCGAACTGGGGCTCGCGGCGAATACGGTCGAAGCGTACCGTCGTGATCTGCTGCGGTTTGGGGCCTGTTTGCACCGCCGCGGGGTGGATGACTGGGACGTGCTCACCCCGGAGCTGATTCAGGACTACCTGGTCGAGCAGAGCGCGCTCGGTCACAAAGAAACTACGCTCGCCCGGCGCGTTGTGGCCCTGCGAATGTGGCTGCGTTGGCTGCACCTTACGCATCGCATGGCCGCCGAACGGACTGCGCTCATCGAGTTGCCGAAAACCTGGCAGCGCCTGCCGCGGGTGCTCAGCCAGGCACAGACCGCGGCGCTGGTGACCTCGCCGGATGCGGATCATCCGCTCATGCTGCGTGACCGGGCGATGCTGGAGATGTTCTACGCCTGCGGGCTGCGCGTGAGCGAGCTGTGCAGCCTCCGTGCGGGCGACGTGAATCTCTCCGCCGCCTACGTGCGCTGCATGGGCAAGGGCCGCAAGGAACGCGTCACGCCCATCGGTCGCCAGGCAATCAACGCGTTGGAGGCTTACCAGGAGCACTTGCGCCCGCAACTGATCCAGGTCGGGCTCGACCGCGGCCGCTGGAAACTACCGCTTTCAAGAACGGTGGCCGCGACTCTGCCGCTGTTCCTGTCGCGTACCGGCGGGCCGCTGGAACGAACGGCGGTTTGGCTGATGGTGCGGCGTGAGGCCACGCGGCGGGGCCTGCCGGGCAAGATCAGCCCACACACCTTGCGGCACTGCTTTGCGACACATCTGCTCGAGGGCGGGGCGGACCTGCGCGTGGTGCAGGAGTTACTCGGTCACGCCAGCATCAGCACGACAGAGATCTACACGCACGTCCAGACCCGACGACTCCTGGAAATTCACGCCCGCTTTCACCCGCACGGGTCGTAGGCCCGGGGTCGCCAGGCGGAACCACCCGAGCCGCACGCGTGAGCCAATGGAGCGGGCACGCGCCGTGGTGCGACGCGTGCCCGGGTGAAGTCAGGCTCGTGAGAACGACTGAGAGGTAAGGAATAGCGCAGTGAGAGGCACGACCACGAGCCGCTTCCGAGTCCAGACGACTACGACGCGACCAGAAAACGCTCCTCGAGCACAGCCCGCAGTTTGATCATCGCCTGGTTTTGTATCTGCCGTACGCGCTCCTTGCTCACGCCCAGCAGGTCGCCAACTTGGTCCAGAGTCCGCCGGCGCGCCCCCGGCCGCACCGTCCGCTGGTCTAGCGAGAAACGCGCGTTCAGCACGCGCCGCTCCACGTGCGTGAGCGCCGCCGAATTCTCAAACAGGATGCGCTTCAACTCATCCACGCACTCGTGTTCAATGATCTCGCGGCGGGTCTCGAGGTAGTCGCTGCGCTCCATCACGGGATCGTACGGCGTGGGGAACTGTACGCGGTGGCGCGCGGTCTTCGCCGCCGTCCGCGAGAAGCTCGCCAGAATCGCGCGGCACGCGTACGTGCTGAATTTGAACCCGCGTGCGGCGTCGAACTTGTCGGCGCACCGGAGCAGGGCCAGATTGCCTTCACTGACGAGTTCGCCAATCTCGACCCCGCCGTTGCGCGAGCGCCGCGCCATCGCCAGGACGAGGGAGGTATTCGCCCGCAGGATGTGGGCCCGCAGTTCCTGTCCCTGCCGTTCCCAGCGGAGGAGTTCGCGTGCCGCCGCAGCCGTGAGCCGCTCGCCGGCGTACTTTCGTAGAATCCGCATCACGCGATGACGGCAGTAGTTGAAGCGGAAAAAAACCTGCCGCTCCTCGTCGGCCGTCAGAACGCTGGGCATGACGCTGACCATTTCGCCATCCACCTGGCGTCGGTGTACGCCCGGCCACGAAAACCGTGCCGCGACGGACGCCAAGTCGGCGTCGTCTCCGGGCAACGCCGAACGCAAAAAGCTCGGATGGTAAACACACTCCGCCGGTTCGCTCAGAAGTTGATCTAGTAACTCGACATCCTCAGTGCTGAAGCGTCGCAGTATGGCCGGCTGCGGCGTAAATGCCCTGGGTCGAATTCGCCGCAAGCCGCTTGCACCGCGTGGTTTAAGAATCGTGTTCATTTCTGCTCGCCTCTTTTCTGTCGGGCCCGGTCCAGTCGTTCCGCGCGCTGCCGAAAGCCCGGTCGCGTTCACGCAAACCTCAGAAAGCCGGTTGAAGTCGCGAGTTCGCTGGCACGTCTCTTAATTGAAACAGTACGCATTCGATTCCAATTCCGCCGGCTCTAAGAGCGGTCGTTATCGGTCCGCTTTCTGTTTAGAACCAGCACTTCTTAGATACTATATGAATACACGAAATATCGGCTGTTGTCACGATTGATCGGTCCATTTTCATATCTTTTTTGTATCTTGTTTGTTGACAATCGCTTACGGCGCTGGTTTCGAGTAAGGATTTTCCTGACACGTATAACCTATCAGACGTCGAGACGGACCATTCTCTCTCACGAGATGCCCCTGGGCGCTCGCCGACACATCTCGTCGGGCTTGAAAGGCTGTATAATTGTCGCCATGGCGACGCCGCACGCGCGATACTCGTTGTGGCTCGGGAGCTTGGTGATTGGGGTCTTCGCCGGTGGCCTCGGCTGCGACAGTGCCGCCGCCCAGCGTGGGCAACTTGGGTCTGGCAATCCGCTGGATCGAGCTGCGGCAGTGGTAGCGGTGACCCGAACCGGTGACCTGGTTGCGGTCCACAAGCTGGTGGACCTCCTCGACGACCACGACCGCACCGTGCGGATGTACGCGATCCTCGGGTTGCGGCGGTTGTGCGGAGAGGATTTTGGGTATCGCTACTATGCTGTGTCGGCCGAGCGCGCCCCGGCAGTAGCAAGGTGGCGGGAGACCTTGCGCGCGGGTACGCTGACCGTTGGGCAGCAACGGGCTTCCAGCGACGACGCAGCCGGACGGGAGGGAGGCGCGGAGTCGCGACAGCGCGAGATCGAGGTGGAAACACCCTGAGCCCGGCGCTCGGTGGCAAAGCGCCGCGGATTGTGCCACAATTCGTGCCGCACCGGCGGCGACTGCGGCCGGTCCCGAGCCAACATGAGCGGTGCTGCGCAACCCATCAAGGTGGATACCGTACAGCTTAACGGCCGAACCGTCGCGCGGGTGCGTGGCGACGTCGATCTGCACACCGCGCCGCGGCTGCGCGAATTGCTCATCGAAATGTCCCGCCGGCTCGACGGCCCTCTGCTCGTGGACCTGTCCCAGGTGGAATACATGGACTCATCCGGCGTCGGCACGATGGTCTATGTCAAACGTGAGCTCGAAAAAAGCGGCCACGGGCTGGTCCTGATCGGGCTCCGGCCACGCGTGCGCAACTTGTTCGAGATCACCCACCTGGATGCCTTTTTTCGGATCGCGGATAGCCCCGAGGCGGCGGACGGGCCATGAGCCTGATGGTTGGCCAGCGGATCGAGGCCTTGGGGTCGGCGATTTTCGGGGCACTCGGCGCTGCGCGGCGCGGGGTGCAGTACGTCGGCGGCGTGGTGCGGCTGTTTCTCGCCGTCGGGCGGCGCCTCGTATGGGGGCTACGCGGCGGCGCGCACCGGATTCGGGCCGAGGCCCTGGTTCAGCAGGCGGTGCGCGTCGGCGTGCGCAGCGTCCCGATCATCGTGCTCGTACAGTTCTTCATTGGGATCATCCTCGCCCTCAACCTGGCACCAACGCTGCAGACCTACGGACAGGTGGAGCGCATCGCTGACGTCGTCGGCATCGCCTGCTTTCGCGAGCTGGGGGCGCTGATCAGCGCGGTCATTCTGAGCGGGTTCGCGGGCGCCTCGATCGCGGCGGAGCTGGGCGCCATGGTCGAGGGCGAGGAGATCAAGGCGCTGCGGGCCCACGCGCTCGATCCGATCCGTTTCCTGGTCGTGCCGCGCATCGTGGCGACCACCGTCATGATGGTCGGACTGGCCGTCCTGGCCGACCTGATGGGCGTGCTGGGCGGACTGCTGACGGCCACGTTCGTGCTCGAGCTCAATCCGTGGGCGTACATCGAGCAGACGCGCCTGGCGCTCACCTTGCACGACTACTTCACCGGGCTGGTCAAGGCCGGCGTGTTCGGTGCGATCATCTCGGGACTCGCGTGCCACGAGGGGCTCAACGTCGTAGGCGGAGCCGAAGGCGTCGGCCGTGCCACGACCACCACCGTCGTCAAGAGCATCGTCTGCCTGATCGGGGCTGACTGCGTGTTCACCATCATCTTCTACGTCGTGGGGTGGTGACGTGCCGCTCGTGCTCGGGGTCGATGAGGCTGGCTACGGTCCCTTGCTCGGGCCCCTGGTCGTCGGCGCCACCCTGTGGCGGGCACCGGCGGCGCTCGCCGATGCGGACTTCTGGGTACACCTCGCGCCGGGTGTCTGTCGCACGGCAGCACGCGGCGAAGCACGGGTGCCCGTCGGCGATTCGAAGCAGGTCTTCGACCGCAAACGTGGCATATCGACACTGGAGCGCACCGTGCTGGCGTTTGCCCGCGCCGCGGGTCTGCGCTGGGAAACGCTCGGCGATCTGCTCGTCGCGCTCGGGTATCAAGGCTACGCCGCCTCGACCTGCCCCTGGTATCGCAGTCTGGGGCAGCGCTTGCCGGCCGATCCGGCGCGCTCGGCTTTCGAGGGCGCGGCGGGGCGGCTGACCGCGACCATGCACGCGGCGAGCCTGGTGTGCTGCGGGCTGCGCGCCGAAATCCTGGCCGAAGACGTCTACAACCGGCGTGTCACGCAGACGCGGAACAAGGCCGCGGTGTTGCTCGAAGCCGTCCTGCGGCTGCTCGACTGGGCCGGCCGGCAGTGCGGCGATCAGAACCTGCACGTGCGGGTGGACCGGCTCGGCGGGCGGATGAACTACCGCACGTGGCTGATGCAGGCTTTTCCGGCGCGGCACGTCCACGTGCTGGCCGAGACGGAGGCGTGCAGCCGTTACCGCCTGGCCTCGCAGACCAGCGATTGGTTCGTCGAGTTCACCGTCGACGGGGATCAACGGCACCTGCCGATCGCGCTCGCCAGCATGTTGGCGAAATACGTGCGCGAGCTGCTGATGGAGCGGTTCAACGCCTATTGGCGCGCGCTCGCGCCGGAACTGCAGCCGACCGCTGGGTACTACACCGACGCGCAGCGGTTTTTGGCCGACATCGAGCCGCTCGTCGCCCGCGGGGGCATTCCCACGGCGTCTTTCGTGCGGGTACGCTGAGCGTACCACCGCGTGCCGTGTAGCGTCGGACCTCCGTGTCCGACGCTACACGGCCGGTACAGAGCCCGGCCGCTACCGCAGACGCACGCGCACCGTCGTGGGCGCAGCCACCAGACCGACTACGGCAGCACAGATAGCTCCGCCACGCTGCAATTCGCCTATGAGTGCGTCGCACCGCTTCGCCGGTACACTGAGCAACAGCCCGCCGGAGGTTTGCGCGTCCATCAGGACGCCCGCGAGGGCCGGCTCGACCTTATCCGCAACTTCCAGCCGCTCGCCGACGAAGCTCCGGGTCGTCCTGTGCGTTCGCGTCAGCAGGCCCAGCCGGGCGAATTCCAAGGTCCGCGCCAAGAGCGGAATCTCGGCGGTTTCCAGCACGATTGTGACGTTGCTCGCCTCCACCATCTCGAACACGTGACCGACTAGCCCGTAGCCGGTGATGTCCGTGCAGGCGTTGACCCCGATCTTCACGGCGGCGTCACAACCGGGCTTGTTCAGCGCGCTCATGACGGCAATCGCCTCGGCGAGGTCCGTTTCGGGCAGCTTTCCGCTCTTGGCGGCGCTGCACAGCACTCCGCTGCCGATGGGCTTGGTCAAAACGAGCACGTCGCCCGGCTGGGCGCCGGCGTTGGTCAGAATCCGCTGCGGGTGTACGCGGCCGGTCACCGCGAGCCCGTATTTGATCTCGCTGTCGCGCACGCTGTGCCCGCCAACGATCACCGCGCCGGCCGCGCGCACGGCGTCGGCTCCGCCGCGCAGAATTTCAACCAGAATCTCCAGCGGCAGCACGTTGTCGGGAAAGCCGACGAGGTTGAGAGCGGTCAGCGGCGCGCCGCCCATGGCGTACACGTCGCTGAGTGCGTTGGCGGCGGCGATGCGCCCGAAGGTGAACGGGTCATCGACCAGCGGCGGAAAGAAGTCGGCGGTCTGGACCAGCGCCAGGTCGTCGCTCAGGCGAAACACGCCCGCGTCGTCGCACGTGTTCGTGCCGACGAGCAGGTCGGGGTGTTGCCAGGGTTCGAGCTGACGCAGCACCTGCATCAGGCCGTCTTGCGGCAACTTGCCCGCTCAGCCCGCGCAGGAGGCGTAGTCGGTGAGGCGAATTTTTCTGGATGGCGTCATGGGAATTCAGGGTTCAGGGTTCAGGATTCGGGGTCGTCAGCTATCAGCCTCCAATGTGAGACTCTGTTAGGGCTCCGACGGGCCACAGTTACGGGATTTTCTGCGGGCCGGCCACCGGCGGCAACTGCGTGGCACGAGAATCGCGGCTCGCGCTGGGCCCCGGCCTGGCCGGAAAGGGCTCACGCACTGGTGGTAAGCCAATGGGGGAACGTGCCCGACGGCTACTTGAAGGTCACGCGAAACTCGGCGTAGATCATGCGTGGAACTTCAGCGTCGTTGAGGAACAACGTGGCACCTTCAAAGTGGTGGGCATCGAGCAGATTGCGCACGCCGACCGCCACGCTCGCGCGCTTGTTACAGAATTCATACTCGGCGCGCAAGTCGAGCCGGCAGTAGGGATCGATCTGCTTTGTAACGAACGGGTTCCACGGGTTCGGGGCGCCGACGGCGTCAACCCAGTACGCGTGAGTAGAGAAGTGCAGGTCGCTGGTCGGGCTGTAGCGTGCTCCGAGCATGAACTTGTGCCTGGGCGGCGAGACGGACTCCGTCTCGTGCAGCGCGGCAGTCGAGTCCCAGTCCAGCTCCTGGTACGTGTAATGGCCCAGCAGCGTCAGGTGCTTGCTCAGCGCGTAGCGGGCATCCAGCTCGGCCCCGGCGATCGTGGCCCTGGCGCGGTTGTACACGTCCATACGCAGCAGCGTCGGCGGGCCCAGACGCGGGCTGAGCGTGGTCGTGTCGGAATACTCGTTCCAGAACAGGTTCAGATTCAGGTCCAAGCGGTCCCAGAAGCGGCTGCGGTAGCCTAACTCGTAAGCCAGCAGCGGTTGCGGTTTCAGGTCCTGGTGGCCGCGGGCGCGGGCCACGTCCTCCAGCATCGGGATATCGAGGAAGCGGAGCCCAGCCGGGGGCATCTGGAAGGCGCGCGACACAGCTCCGTACAAGGAATGGTCCTTGTTGAACTCATGCACCAAGGCCGCGCGCGCGCTGGGCTGGAAGCCCCCGTAGGTATCGTAGTCCACGCGGCCGCCGAGGTTCAGCAGCCAGCGTGGGGCGAACCGCCATTCATCCTGGATGTACAGGCCGACGGTGCCGCTTGTGACATAGGGCTTCGATAGCATGAAGGGGTCCGCATGGCTGCCATCCAGCAGGTCCATCCGCGTGTCGGCCCCCCAGCGGAGCGTATGGGTACTGGCGGGCTTGAACGTATGACCAAACTGGAGGGCGAGCTGCTGATAGCGATAGTCAATCTGACGCGCGCCGGGGGAGGCAGAGAAGTCGTTCACGTAACCCGTGAACTCGTATTCGTTGTCCTCGGCCACGCGATGCGTCCACCTGCCCAACACGAAGTTGGCCTCCGACCCTGGCCGGCGACCGCGGAACCCGGTCAGCGGGCTCCGTGGGTAGGCGCCGTCTACGATGCCGCTGCCGCCGGAAAAGAGCACTGTGTCGTCGGGGCCCGCCTTGTAGATGGCGTGGACGCCCATGCGGCCTCCCTTGTAGAAGTCGTCCAGCCCTTTGAGAAACGAGCCTCCCCGGAGAAAACCGTCACTGCCCTCGTACTCCCCGGAGACGCGTAGTCGCAGCTTCTCGTCGGCAAACGCGTAGCCCAGATGTTCCTTGTGGGTGCCGCGTGTGCCGCCTCCGCCTGCAAACGTCAGCCCGGCCTGGTCCGCCGGGTCCTTCGTAATGATGTTGATCACGCCATTGACCGCATTGGCGCCCCAGACCACTCCGGCCGGGCCACGGATGACCTCGATGCGTGCGATGTCCTCAAGCTGGAACGGCCAACTGCCCCAGAGTGTGCCGCCAAACAGCGAATCGAAGATCTGCCGGCCGTCCACCAGCACCAGTACTTGCCGCGACACGAATCCACTGAACCCCCGGGGCGCCACCGCCGCCGCACCGTGCGTGAGATCCGCGACGTCCACACCCGGCACCAATCGCAGCGCGTCCGGCACGTTGCGCGCGCCGGACCGACGGATGTCCTCCGCAGTGATCACGCTCATGGCATAGGGCACGCTCGTGATCTTCTGTTCCCGGCGCGATGCCGTCACGACGACCGGCACTTCCATCTGCAGCAACTCGACGTCTTCGAGCTCGTGGGTCTTTGACCCTGCGACGACGGGCTGGCTGGCCGACGGCTGGGTTTCCGCCGGCGCCGCGGACGGTTCCTGCCCGCTGGCCGGCCGCGGCCAGGCTGCGGACACCAGGATCAGCATCGCGCTCCACACCGGCCTGCGTGGACGCATAAGCCAACGCCATCGGCGCGATCGGGCCGGGGTGTGCCACCCTCCGGACCAGTCCACACAGCATCGCTCTCGGCGTGTTTGGTTCACGGCGATTCTCCCAGGCGCACGACCCCGCTGGTGAAGACCTGCTCATCCAAGGGTGCTTCAATCATCTCGGCCGTGTGTACGTTGACGGCGCGGCGCACGGTTTGGGGGTACCGCAGCCCAATGGCCGTCGGTGCCTTGCCGCGCACGACTTCTTCAACCACGCCCGCGGCTTGGCGGCCCACTGCGGCGCTGTCGCAGTACAGGCCGCTGAATGCGCCCGCCTTGACGACGTTCTCGGAGAACGTCCAGAGTGGTTTCTTCTGCCGGAGGCCCCACAGCAGCAAGCGCTCCACATTGGCCGAGTTGAACACTTGGGCATCTGGAATCATGAGTACGCTGTCGCAGCCCTGCCGGTCGAGTGCGTCGATCGCTTGAGGAAACTCGTCGCGATTGGCTGGAATCGTCCGCACGTCCAGCCCGCGTTTCTGGCCGGCCTCCCCCAGGCTGGCTGCCGTCTTGGCGGTCCGCGCACTGTGCAGGACTCCGACCTTCTTCGCGCGCGGGTACGTCCGGATGATCCACTCGACCTGTTCGGTGGGATCGATGTCGCTCGAAACCCCCGCCACCCGCCGCCGCGCCGCCGAGTCGCTCGCCAGGAACGCGGCGTCGAGCGCGTTGGGAACCATGCAGAACACCACGGGCACGTCTGCGCACGTCTCCAGGGCGCGACTGGCGGCGGTCGGCCCGGCGGCCAGGAGGACCGTGGGCTTCGCGTCCGCTAGCTGTTTCAACGCCACCTGCAGGGCGGCCTCATCCCCCAGCGGAAGCTCGATGAGGTCGCATTCATGGCCTGCGGCCCGCAGCGACGTGACGGCCGCGTCGACCGCGAGGCGGTAGGGTTCCCGCGGTTCGAACACCACGCCCAGGCGTCCGGCGGTGACCTGACCATGCACGTCAATCGAGCCGCCGAGCGCGATGAGGCCGGTCAACGCGCAGAACAGCACCCCCCGCGCGCACGGTGGCCCGCGCCGGTGCCGGCTGCCGAACAGCGACCGCCACCGCTTGATCCCGCGGCTTCTTGTACGAGCGAGCTGTTGCAACGCGCTCTGTTATCGGCACTTCGCCCCCATGTTCTGAATTCACTCGCTGGCGCTTCGTGTTCTGAAACGGGGAGCGTCGGCGTCCCGCCGGTGCGAAGCGGCTTTTCGCACCGGCCAGAGGCCGATGCTCCCCGTGCAAGCATAGTCCCAGGCCGAACACGTCGATATACCCGCAGGCGACGCAGGGTGCTGCCTGGGCGTTCCGTGCGCCAGACCGCGTTTGGGTCCGATCACACTACGCAGCGGCGCGCCCAACCGTCGATCAGCAAGGAACTTCCATTCATGCGCGTCCCGTTGGATTTGAGAGGCCAGTCCATCGGGCTGTGCGTGGCCCTGGTTCTCACCACGGCCGGCACACTCGGGAGCGTACTCATCTGGCAGAACTACCGGAGTTCGCTGGCCGAGATGCGCCGACACGCCGTGACCGACGCGCGGGCCACCAGCCGCATGGCTGAGGCGGCGGTGTTGCTCAACGACGGCGCAGCGCTCGACCGTGTGATCCAGGTGGCGGCGCAAAACAGCGAAGTTTTCCAAGTGCTTATCCTGAACGTACAAGGCAGAACACTGGGGTCATTTGAACGGCCTTGCGAATCCGGTCCGTACCCTAGCGTCGAGTTTCTTGAGCTTCTTCCCCAGCCGCTGACCCGCGCATCCGTCGTGGTCCAGCAAAACGCGTGCAACCTGCTGGTCGTCGCACCCATCTGGCGTGACGACCGACAGATCGATATTGGGCTCAAAGACGAGGAGGATTCCGCGGGCGACCCGCCGGATGCGCCGCTGGGCTTCGTCTGTCTTACCTATGGTCTGGAGAATATTCAGCGTCAGTTCGCCGAGCATGTGATCAGCAGCGTCGCCCTGGCCGCGCTCGTGATCGTCGCCGGCGTGGCGGCGACACTCGTGGGGGTGCGGCGCATCCTGCTGCCGCTGCGGAATCTGGTGCGCACGGCGCAGGCGATTGCGGCCGGGGATCGAACGCAGCGCATGCGCGCGCCAGGCGTGGGCGAGCTGGGCGAACTGGCCGGCGCCTTCAACCACATGGCCGACCGCGTCGAGACGTCCTACGCCCAGGTTGAACAGAAGGTCATCGCGCGCACCGCGGAACTGGAAGCCCAAAAACGCCAGCTCGAGCGCGAGGTCACCGAGCGGCAGCGCGCCGAGCAAGCTCTGCGCACTACCGAGCACCGCCTGCGCCAGCAGCACGCCGGCCTTGTGGAGCTGTCGCGCAGTCGGGCCGGCGCACGCGGCGATCTGCAGGCCGCAGCGGCCGAGATCACCGCGGTGGCGGCGCGCACCCTCGAGCTCGCGCGCGTCGGGATCTGGCTGTTCACGGAAGACCGTTCCAGAATCCATTGTCTTGATCTGTTTGATCGAGCCGAGGGCGGCCATTCTGCCGGCCTGGAACTGGAAGTCGCCTGTTACCCCGCGTACTTCCGTGCCGTCCAGGAAAGCCGCACGATCGCCGCCCACGATGCGTGTACCGATCCGCGCACGCGCGAGTTCACCGAGTCGTATCTCCGACCCCACGGCGTGAGCTCTACTCTGGATGCGCCCGTGCGCCTGGACTTGCAAACGGTGGGGCTGATTTGTTGCGAGCAGACCGGTCCGCCGCGCCGCTGGACGCTGGAAGAAGAGCAGTTCGCCGGCTCGGTGGCCGATCTGGTCGCGCTGGCGCTGGAGGCTGCTGAACGTCGCCGGGCCGAGTCGCAATTGCGCGCGGCCAAGGAGGCCGCGGAGACGGCGAACCGGGCCAAGAGCGACTTTCCGGCCAACATGAGCCACGAAATCCGCACGCCGTTGACCGCGATCCTGGGCTTCACGGAAGTCCTCCAGAACCCAGGCTTGGGGAAAGCGGAACGGGCGGACGCCGCCGCGACGATCCGCCGCAACGGCGAGCACTTACAGCAGATCATCGGGGACATCCTGGATATCTCGCGGATCGAGGCGGGCCAACTGAAGGTCGAGCACCTGACGTGCCAGGTCGCACGGGTCGTCGCGGAGGTCCAGTCGCTCATGCAGGCGCGGGCGCTCAAGAAGGGGTTGGCCTTCGACGTTGACTACGTCGGTTTGATCCCCGAGTCGATTGAAACCGATCCGACGCGCCTGCGTCAGATCCTCATCAACCTGGTCGGGAACGCGATCAAGTTCACCGAACACGGCAGCGTCCGCTTGCGGATCAGCCTGGTTGACGGCTGCAGCGCTCCCGATATCGACCGTGAGTCTCACCTGCGCTTTGAAGTGCTCGATACGGGCATCGGCATGACCCCCGCACAGTTGGCCAGAGTTTTTCAGCCGTTTACGCAGGCGGACGAGACGACGACCCGCCGTTTTGGAGGGACGGGCCTGGGGCTCGCGATCAGTAAACGGCTGGCCGACATGCTGGGGGGCACAATCGTCGTGGACAGTGAACCGGGTAAGGGCAGTACGTTCACGGTGACCATTGCCAGCGGCGCGCTGCCGGGCGTTCGCCTCATCCAACCGAGCGAATCGCGTGCGCTGGCCGAGTTGGCGGCGCCGGCCGATCGTGGGACCGCGACGAGTCTGGCCGGCTGCCGCGTGCTGCTGGTCGAAGATGGACCGGACAATCAGCGCCTCATTGCCTTCCTGCTCAAGAAGATCGGCACCACGGTCACGGTCGTCGAGAACGGCCAACTGGCCGTGGACGCCGCGCTCGCCGGCCGTGACCGCGGCTGCCCGTTTGACGTCATCCTGATGGACATGCAGATGCCGGTCATGGATGGGTACACGGCGACGCGTCTGCTGCGGTCACACGGCTATGCCTACCCGATCGTCGCGCTCACGGCCCATGCCATGGATGGCGACCGCGAGAAGTGCCTGCAGGTCGGGTGTGACGACTACGCCACGAAGCCCATCGACCGCCGCGCGCTCGTGGCCACCGTGCGGCGCCACGCGGGTGTGGTTGCGGGGGCGGGAGAACCAGCATGAACCCGGCAGCACCGGAACGGTGGCCCGCCGACGCGAC
>JAGVEP010000078.1 GCA_020058145.1 Phycisphaerae bacterium
AAACATCGGCTTCGTACGTACTTGTTTTCATGGAATTCCTTTACATCCCCGCTCGTTCTCGATCGAGGTGATGAGAGACCGACAGCGGGGCTTTTTGGGCGGCACGATGTTCGCCCTCTCGTGTTGTTGATTCTTTACGAATCAACAGAGATCGGATACCCCAGCGGCCTCGGAAAAACGGGGCCGGCGTGGAATGCATCACGTGAAGCAGGTGACGTTGCCCACGTTTTCCTGATCCCATACCAAGACCGTTGCGCGGCATGGACTGCCTTGCGCCACGGCCTGTGGTGGCGGCCAATTGCCATCGAACAACATACAAAGGCTGATCAAATGCCCTTGTAGGCGATTCAGCGCACAGGCAGAATTCTTGCGTATCTGGCCGTCGACCCGAATGGATCTGTCGTCAATCGGGCCAAGCCGATCAATTGGACATTGGAATGCTCACTCCCAGGCGTCGCCTTTTGCTGATCGCGGTCTTGACTGCATCAGGTTTGATTGCCGCTGCGGCTGGTTGGCACCTCCTGGGTGAGCCCGGGCCGGCGCACGCGTTGGCGAAGAGCAATGGAAGGCTCGAAGCCATCGAGATCGACGTCGCGACACGACAGGCCGGGCGCCTGTCGCAACTGCTGGCGAAGGAAGGAGCACCGGTCCATGCGGGCGATGTGCTGGCCCGCATGGACACGGCGCCGCTCGACGCGCAGCTCGCCGAGGCGCGAGCCCAGGTCGAGCGCGCCCGGGACGCCATGGTGACTGCGCAGGCCCAGTTGGCCTTGCGCGAAAGCGAACTCGCGGTGGCGCGCGCCGGTGTGGTGCAACGCGAGAGCGACCTCGTCGCCGCCGAGAAGCGGTTGACGCGGTCCCAGGCGCTGGTCAGTGTCGGAGGCGTGGCCGAACAGCAATTGGACGACGACCGGGCCCGCGTCGGTAGCTCCCGAGGTGCGCTGAGCGCCGCGCAGGCGCAGGTCGCGGCAGCGCGCTCCGGCATCGCTGCGGCACGCTCCCAACTCGTCGAGGCGGGTTCGGCGGCGCGCGCCGCGGAAGCGGCCGAACGGCGAATTCAAGTCGAGATCGACGACTGCACGATCAAGTCGCCGATCGACGGCCAGGTGCAGTACATCATCTCCCAACCCGGCGAAGTCCTGGCCGGCGGCGGCAAGATCCTCAGCCTGATCGACATCGGCAACCTCTACATGTCGTTCTTCCTGCCCGAGGAAGACGCCGGGCGGGTCGTCCTCGGGGACGAGGTGCGCATCGTTCTCGACGCGCTGCCGGGGCAGATCGTTCCGGCCTCGGTGTCTTACGTGTCGAGCGTCGCGCAGTTCACTCCGAAGACGGTTGAAACGGCAAGCGAGCGACAGAAGCTGATGTTCAGGGTGAAGGCGCATATCGACGCGCGCTGGGCTGCGCAGCGCCTGCCCGAGCTGAAAAGCGGAATGCCCGGGATCGCCTATGTCCGCCTGGATCGAAAGGCGTCCTGGCCGGAAGACCTTCGGCTTTCGAAGGCGAGATGAACCCGAGCTCATCCGATGCACAGTCAGACTTCGCCAGACAGACGCATGCCGTCGCGAGCCTGACCGGTGTCAGCCTGAAATACGGCAAGGTTCTGGCGCTCGATCATGTCGACCTGCGCATCCCTGCCGGATGCACCGTCGGGCTGATCGGACCCGACGGCGTCGGCAAGTCAAGCCTGCTGGCACTGATCGCCGGAACACGGGCGATCCAGCGCGGCCGCGTCGAGGTGCTCGGAGGCGACATGGCGGATGCGCGTCACCGCAACGTCGTGCGCGAGCGGGTCGCCTACATGCCGCAGGGGCTGGGCCGGAACCTGTATCCGAGCTTGTCGGTATTCGAAAACCTGGACTTCTTCGGCCGCCTGCGCGGCTACGCGAAGCCGCAGCGCGAGCAACGTATCGATGAACTCCTCGGAGCCACCGGCCTCGCGCCGTTTCGCGACCGGCCGGCCGGCAAGCTCTCGGGCGGAATGAAGCAGAAGCTCGGCCTGTGCTGCGCGCTGGTGCACGACCCTGACCTCCTCGTCCTCGACGAACCGACAACCGGGGTCGATCCGCTTTCGCGCAATCAATTTTGGGTCTTGATCGAGCGTATCCGCGTGCGCCGGCCGGGAATGAGCGTACTCGTCGCCACGGCCTATATGGACGAGGCGGAACGCTTCGACTGGCTCGTCGCGATGGACGCCGGGCGGCCGATCGCCACCGGCACCGCTGCCCGGCTCAAGTCGCGCGCCGCTGCGCAGACCCTCGAAGATGCCTTCATCGCCTTGCTGCCGGAAGCGCGGCACGTGCAGCACCGCAGGGTCATGCTCCCGCCGCGGCGGCGCTTCGACGAGAGCGGGTACGCAATCGAAGCGACCGATCTGACCTGTGCGTTCGGCGATTTCGTCGCTGTCGACCAGGTGAGTTTCCAGATCGAACGCGGCGAGATTTTCGGCTTCATCGGCTCCAACGGCTGTGGGAAGACGACGACGATGAAAATGCTGACCGGCTTGCTGCCGGCCAGCCGCGGGCAGGTCCGCGTGCTCGGCAAAGCACCGGACCCGAAGGACCTGCAAACG
>JAGVEP010000181.1 GCA_020058145.1 Phycisphaerae bacterium
GAGCCCCGAGCGCAAGCGAGCGGGCCGCGCAGCGCGTGGGTCGCCTGCGCAGAGAACGCGCGCGCTGCGCGAAACCGGTCGCTTGCGCTCGCGGCTCGTTCTTTACCGGCCGCTACGGTTCGAGTCGCGCCTTTTCCGCCGTCGGCAGGGCGGCATAGAGCAACAGATTTCGCAACACCCGCAGCGCGCCGGCGGGTTCGTAGCCCTGTACGTCGTAAACCGGGGTCCCGAGTAGCCCGACACTCAGATCGAGCGACGCGTAAATCACGCCCAGCCGCTGGGGCAGCGCAAAAGCCGACAGGCGCGGGTACGCCTGTCCCCGCATCAGACCGCGCGCGGCCCGCCGATAGCCCACCGTTTTCAGATCGGTCGCGCCGGCAAGCCCAACGCCGGTCAGCAGCGGCGATTCGCTCGGCAGCACGTGCGGATCGCGCCGGAGTGCCTGCTGGACATATTCCTCCAGAGCGGCGGTGAACTCCCGCGAGCCGCCGGCGGCGTCCGCAAGCAGCGTGCCGCCGCCGGTGAGAAATTCGCGCAGGCCGCGCTGCTCGTCGGGCGTCAGCTCGAACCGCCCGGTGCCGGTGAGATGCGCTACAGTGAAGGTCTTCAGGTCCGCCGAATCGAGCGTCACGCCCGTGGTCACCAGCAGCCGCGTGCGGACTTCGTTGTTCATGTAAGCGGCCAGCCGCGTCCAGCCATAGGGCTCGACATCCCAGCGGCCGCCGTACTTGAGCCGTGCGACGCGGATCGTCCGTTCGATTTCGGTCTGGCGCACCGGGATCGCCGGCGTTTGCAGGCGGCTGCGGATGGTCGTCTTGTCCGTCGCGTAGAGATACACATTCGCGCCGAGTTGCAGCTCCGGAGCCGGTTTGCCGCGGACGGCGTAGCGGTTCCACGTGCTCGCCAGGTCGCGCGTGGCCAGCAGCAGCAGCGTCCGCACGCCGCTGTTCACTTCGAGCATCAGCGGCGGATCGTCGATCGGGAACTGCACCGCACCGGAAAAGAGCGGATGCTCGGGCGGCAGCGAGCGCGGCGCGAGCTCCGGAAACATGCGCGCGGCCAGGTCCTCCAGCGCGGCGCGAAAGCCCGGGGCACCGGCCACCGCGAAGATCAGCCCCCCCCGCCGGCAGTACTCGCGCAACTTCTGTACCTGCACGTCGTCAAAGTCACACGCGGACTCGCCGTACAGGTACAGCACCGGGGCTTCCAGGAGGTCTGCCATGGTCCCGTCGAGGGTGACGGTCTGCCAGTTCAGCAGACGTTCGAAGGAATGGCCCGCGTAGCGGGTCAGATTCGCCACGTCCCGCAGCCGGTGGTCCCACTCCGCCCCGTGTTCGAGCTTGTTGAACAGCAGCGGCGCGCGGCTATGACAGAGCACGAGCAGCGCGAAGGCCGTGTTACGCAACGTGCTCATCTGGCCCCCGCCCCCGGGCCAGTGGCCCTGGGGCACCTGATGTTCGAGCAGGTAGGTCGCGGCGCTGCGGAACCAGTCCTTGTTGCGAAAGTACTTCCGGCCGCTCGCCCGGCCCGCGCGTTCGACGCCGTAGAGGTAGTAGTATTGCCACTCCCCGCTGCCGTGCGGATTCTCGGGCCCGTACTCGCGGCCGAGCCAGTCCAGCCCGCGGTTGATGGCGCCCAGGAAGCCGGCGGCCTCCTTCGGGCGATCGGCGTAGCGCTGATCGAGGGTGATGAACAGCGCCGCCACGCCGGCGGCCGTCATGCTTCCGGAGCTCCGGCCGGGGCCGCGTTTGCCGTAGTCCCACCCGCCATCGGGTTTTTGCGCGCGGAGGAAGTGCTCGCCAACGGTTTCCCAGTAGCCTTCGGGTACGGACAGCCCGGCGTCGGCGGCCATCCACGTCCCGAGCACGCCGAACTGGGTCACCGAATTATCCCACATGTTGCTCCGCTCCCCCTGCCGGGCGACGTAGTCGTAGGTGCCGGGTTCCTGGGCGCTGCGCGGCGCGACGTTATCGACCAGCCAACTCACGTCCTCCTGGAGCCGCGGTAGGTACTTCTTGCCCCCGCCCAGCGCCAGGACCTGGGCCCGCAGCCCGACCGCGTAGGTCCCATTCAGTGTTTGACCCGCCAACCAGTCGAGGTTGCGATCCAGGCGGTCCTCGGTGGGTTTCTCGCCGGCGTAGAGCAGCGCGAGCAGGACGAGGGCGCTATCCCCCGCCCAGTTCCGCCCGTTCTTATCGCTCCCGGGTTCCCAGAGTCCGAAGTCGTTCCGCTGGCCCCAGAGCCAGTTCACCGCCTTCTGAATGGCCGCCTCGACCGCTTCATCGGTCAGCTCGACCGGGTCAGCAGCGCGGGCGGGGGCGGCCAAGGTCACCAGCAGCAGCACGCCCCAAACGGCCAGCGTGCGCCCGAAAACGGAACCGGCGGTCCCGGTGGTCCGAGGGCCCATATTAGAAACCTTGGTGCCCAGTGTCGTGCGTACCCATTTACATCTCTTGACCGACTTGCCTAGAATTGGGCGCGTCGTGGAACATATGGCCTCATTGCGTCGCCTGGCGCCATGGGAGCTTGGTACATGGCCGACGGGCTTGAAGATAGTCAAATCTGCCGATTGGTGGTAGAGCGGCAGCTCGCCACTCAGGAGGAGATCCGCACGGCGCACGACCAGCGGAAGCTCCTCTCCTTCAACGGCCATGCCCGCCCGGTCAGCGAAATCCTCGTCGATCTCGGTTTCCTGACCCGCACGCAGCTCGCCCGGCTGCAGGGCATCAATGATGACTCCGGCGGGCGGCCGTCGCAGCAAATTCCCGGCTACCAGATTCTGAACAAGTGCGGGGCGGGGGCGATGGCGGTCGTTTATCGGGCAAAACAGCTCAGCCTGAACCGTACCGTCGCGGTCAAGGTCCTGCCCAAACGGCTCAGCAAGAACGCCGAGTTTGTCGAACGCTTTTACCGCGAAGGGCGAGCCGCAGCCCAGCTTAACCACCCGAACATCGTGCAGGCCTTCGACGTCGGCGAGGCCAACGGCTTCCACTACTTCGTGATGGAGTTCGTCGAGGGCTGCACGGTCTACGACGAGGTCGCCGAGAGCAAGGTCTACAGCGAGCGCGAAGCTGTCGACATCGTCACGCAGGTTACGCGGGCGCTATTGCACGCCCACGAACGCGGCTTCATCCACCGCGACGTAAAGCCCAAGAACGTCATGCTCACCAAGGACCGCGTCGCGAAGCTCGCGGACATGGGTCTGGCCCGCGAAACCACCGACCACCAGGCCGCGCTGGCCGAGGCCGGGCGCGCCTACGGCACCCCCTACTACATTGCTCCCGAACAGATTCGTGGCGAAGTCGATATCGATCCGCGGGCCGACCTGTACTCGCTCGGCGCCATGTTCTATCACATGGTCACCGGCCGTGTCCCGTTTGAGGGCCCGACGCCGTCCGCGGTCATGCACAAGCACCTGAAAGCACCCCTCACCCCCCCGGACCACCTGAACACCAACCTGTCCTCGGGCTGCGGGGTGATGATCGAGATGCTCCTCGCTAAGGACCGCGAGGATCGGTACCCAGGTGCCCGCGAGCTGCTCACCGACCTGGAGCGGTTGGCCCGCGGCGAGGCGCCGGAGTACGCCCATCCGGCGGTTACGGGCGACGTCTTCGCCACGCTCTCGGCCGGCAAGTCGCTGGAGCCGGAACCGGTCGAGCCGCCCAGCCGCTACTGGAAGCGGATGCCGGACGAGGAGAAGGTCCCGCCGACGGTGCCGATTATTCTCGGCGTCGTCGCCGGTCTGAGCGTCTTGATGAACATCATCCTCGTCTTGATGCTCGCCACGCGGTAAACGGGCGCGTCACTCGCCCGCGGGGGTGTATAAACCCAGATATTCGGCCAGCATTCGGTGCGTGTTGAATCGCCCGCAAACCGTCTGCAGCGCTGCGATCATGCGGCGCACCCAGCGCTGCGGCACGCCGTGCCGGTCGCGGTCGTAAAACAGCGGCACGATCTCGTTTTCGAGCAGCGCGTAGACGGCGCCGGCGTCGCGGCGATCGCGTGACAACCGGGTGGTACGGGCGTCTTGCCCGTTGGGGTCGTCAATCGCCCAGCCATTGCGGCCGTTGTATGCCTCTGGCCACCAGCCGTCGAGGATGGACAGATTCAGGCCCCCGTGCAGCGGTGGTTTCATGCCGCTGGTGCCCGAGGCTTCCTGTGGGCGGACGGGGTTGTTGAGCCAGACATCGCAGCCGGACGTGAGCATCCGCCCAACCTGCAGATCGTAGTCCTCGAGCAGGATGACGCGGCCGCGCAGGCCGGCGCGGCGGGTCTGCTGATAGACCTGCTGGGCTAAGCGCTGGCCGTCGCGGTCCGCTGGGTGGGCCTTGCCCGCGAATACAAGCTGCACGGGCCGGCGCGGGTCGCCGAGGATGCCGGCGAGGCGCTTGAGATCATGGAAAATCAGCGCCGCGCGCTTGTAGGTCGCAAACCGGCGGGCAAAACCAATGGTCAGGGCGTTTTCGTCGAGCGCTTCCAGTGCGGCGATCTGATACGGCAACGGCTCACAACGCCGCTCGCTCTGCCGGCGCAGGCGCGCGCGGAGGAACTCCACCAGCTTTCGCCGCAGCAGGTTCCGCACGTGCCACAACTCGGCGGCGGGGATCCGGCCGGCGCGCTGCCACCAGTCGTCGTCCGGCCCGGCGCCGACCCAGCGCGGTTTCAGGTATTTGTCGTAGAGAGCCCGCATTTCCGGAGCGAGCCAGGTTTCGGCGTGGACGCCGTTCGTGACGTGCGTGATGGGCACGTCGGCGGGCCGCGCTGCGTTGAACACGCCGGTCCACATCGCGCGGGAGACCTCGCCGTGCAGCTTGGTCACGCCGTTGCACCGCGCGCTGCCTTTCAGCGCGAGGACGGTCATGCAGAACGGCTCACGGCGGTCGCGCGGGTTGGCGCGCCCCAGCGCGAGGAACTCGGTGCGTGCCATGCCGAGCTCGGCGACCAGCCGACCGAGGTGTTTCTGCATCAAGGCTGGCGGGAAACGGTCGTGCCCGGCCGGCACGGGCGTGTGCGTCGTGAAAACGGTGGACTGGCGGACACGCGTCCAGGCGCGGGAGTGCGACAGGCCCGCCGCACGCAGCCTCCGCAGCCGTTCGAGCACGGCGAAGGCGGCGTGTCCCTCGTTCAGATGGAATACGCTGGCACGCACACCGAGCGCGTCCAGCGCACGGACGCCGCCGATGCCGAGCAGGATTTCCTGCTGAATCCGTGTCTCGCCGTCGCCGCCGTAGAGACGCTGCGTGAGCCGGCGGTCGCGCGGCGGATTGGCGGCCTGGTCAGCGTCGAGCAGATACAGCGGCACACGGCCAACTTGTACTTGCCAGACCTTGACCTGCACGTCACGCCGGCCGATCGGCACGGCGACGCGGGTGCCGGTGTCGGCGATGGGGAGTTGCGTGAAATCGAGTTGCGGGTACACGGCGCGGGTCGAACCGTCGGACCGCAACTCCTGGCGGTAATAGCCGTTGCGGTACAGCAGTCCGACGGCGACCAGCGGGATGCCGAGATCCGAGGCCGACTTGAGATGGTCGCCCGCCAGCACGCCGAGCCCGCCGGCGTACTGCGGTAAACACTCGTGCAGGCCGAACTCGGCGCAGAAATATGCGACGCGCACGCGCTTTTGGGGCCCCGTCGCGGTCCGCCGAAACCAGGGCCGGGTCCTGAGATAAAGCGCCCGTTGCCGCTCGCAAAGGCGTAAGAGCGACAGAAATGCCTCATCCCCGCACAGTGCTACCCGGCGCTGCTCGCTCAACCCGGCCAGCGTCGCGATGGGATTATGGTTCGTCGCCTCCCATAGCACCGGATCGAGGGCCGCCAGCAGCCGTTGCGGGTCTGGGTTCCACGTCCACCACAGGTCGCGGGCGAGTTGGCCGACCCGCGCCAGGACGTCGGCGGACGAAGAACCACCGCGCGTCTTGCGCCGCTCGCGTGCTGTCTTGGCCATGTGCGAATCTCCGCGCAGCGGCGGGCGGGTCACCACTTCCGCCAGGTGGGCACATAGTGCGGATCGTTCGCCGCGCCGACGGACCCGATCTGAAAGCGCTGCGAGGTGATCCGGCCGCCTTGCGGATCGTACGACTCGGCGTGCCCGTCCGCCAGAACGGCCGCGGCTCGGCCCAGGTGCCGGAAACACGTGGTTGGGTTCGGGTTCTCCACCCACTGACGATCCGCGGCTCGGAACAAGTAGGGCGGATCGAGCAACGCGACGTTTTTCGGCCGCTGACGACCGAGATCGATCGCGGCGTCAGCGAATACGAATACGCGCTGCGGCGTGGCCAGCGTGTCCACATTCTGCCAGGGCTGGTTGCCAATGTAGCTCCAGCCGGGCGCGTTCCAGCCGGGCGTATGAGGTGGGCAGAGGTAATAGCCGTTGTACCCGTAGGTGCTCGTAACCGCCCTCGCGGCGCCCTGCGGAGCGTACGAGCCCCAGGGTTGGTCGGGGCATTCGTAGACGCCCGCCGCGCGGAGGTCGGACCGGAGATACGGCCAGACGAAGCCGCGCGTGTGATCGACGCCGGCGGGGACGTTGGTGCCCCACCAGTAAACGGGCGGGCCGCCGCCGGTTTCCGCCGCGAGCGTGTACGCCAGCGGCATGGTCCAACCGCCGTTTTCCGCGGCGTACATGTGGAACGCGCCGCCGAGTTGGCGGAGATTGCTCACACACTTCACCGCTCGGGCTTGTCCGCGGGCGCGGCCGAGTGACGGCAGCAGCATCCCGGCCAGCAGCGCGATGATCGCGACGCAGACGAGCAACTCGATGAGCGTGAAACCGCGCGACCGGTGCATCGCTATTGGCTCAAGAGCCCGATGAAGGCGTCGATGTCATCGAAATCCACATGCTCGTCGTGGTTGGCGTCCGCATTCAGCCGGTTGCAGCTCGGGAATTCGTCGTAGTAGCCGGCGGGTTCGCCAAGCGCCAGGACGAACGGGTTGATGTCGTCGAAGTCCACCTGGCCGTCGCAGTTCAAATCGCCAACGACGGTCTGTGGCCGCAGCGGCACAACCGGCTGGCTGGTCTCGTCGTCGCCGGGCTTGGCGAGCCAGCCGTCGGTATCGCCATCCTGCAGAATGCGATCGCCAGCACCATACCACGAGTAATCCCAGTTTTCGCCCGCATCGGGGCTGACCCAATAACTCCAGTACGATTCTGGCCACTGGTATCCGGCGTGATACGTCGTGCCGTCCTTGACGTACCAGATATCCGTCACGAAACCCCCGTCGTCGGCGAAGCTGAAGCCCAGGTTGGCCGCCTGAAGTGCCACGAGCACCTGGTATCCCGTGACCTGCTCCTGATCGAAGGCATAGCCGAAGGCGAAACTGTCCGCGGCCCCGTTTTCTGGCCAGAAATCGACGATCGCGAGCACGTGGTGCTCAGTGCCGGCGGACGCCCACCATTCGACCTGCACGTCGAGCGGGCTATAGGCCCAGCCCGGCGCAGTGCCCGCCAAAAGCAACCAGATTCCCACAATTCCAAGGTATTTGGACATGACAGCATCCTCCGTAGCGGAGCTGAGCGCCTTCTGCGGGGCAGCGGACGACCGGCATGCGTGCCAGTTGTGCGGGGGGAACGTCGTCCAGCGACATGTGCGATCGCCCTGCCCGCGAAGGCGCGCCGAGAGCGGTCACACTGGCAGGTCTTCTGACTCCCGGGCTCGTCGGGGGCGGATGCGCCCGCGACACCTACTAGCTGCGCCTTCTCAGCCGCCGAGGCGGCCAATGACGCGCGTGCAGCGTTCGTTCCCGGTCACAGCGGCGGGGCCGTTCCGGTTTTGCACCGGATTCCCTATTCTTCCGGCCGCACCAAGCAGCCGGACACCAGCGACCAGGAATCAGCGTAGTGCCGGCGGCGGTCGTGTGTCAAGGGTCGGCGGCGGCCTACAGCCCAGCGATTTGAGTCGCTAAGCGGGCAGCTTTCGCTTTCTGCCATGGGCGGATTTGCGGGTGGCGGAGACGCTGATTTTCTTGAGCTTGATCCGCCTCGACACGTTGCCTGCAGAAGCCGCGAACAACTGCTCAACGATGCCTGGTTGGAGGGCTACCACCTGAACCAGACGCAACGCGGCATCGCTCGGCACGCGGGTGCCCTGCTCCCAGCTTTGAATCGTCTTAGGCGAGACGTTGATCGTCGCGGCAAAGACCGTCTGCGACATATTCAGGCGTCGGCGCAGCGCCAATATGTGGGCTGCTCCGGCCTTCGGCGGCGGCGCTGGAAGCGTGGTCGTCTTGAGCGAAATCTGACCCTTGGACCAAGCGATGCTGTCTTCCAGGCCCGCCCGCATCTGCTCGAAAACGCTCATCTTCTCGAATCTGTTGCTCATCTTCGCTTGCTCCTGCGGTGGAAAGCCGCGCAAGCCTCGATGGCCGCTCGGACTTGGGTCCCGAATCGGCGTACGTGGGCCGCAATTGCCTGCCAGTCGTTCTCACAACGGCCGTTGGCCAGCGTCCGTCCACTCGGGTCGAGGACGCAGACCTGCACGAAAGCCGTCGCATAATCCAGCCCGACATAGACCTGTCCCTGACTCTCC
>JAGVEP010000004.1 GCA_020058145.1 Phycisphaerae bacterium
TGCGTATACCGGCCGAGTCGATCACTGATTCCGACGCAAGCCGAACACCCGTTCCGAGCAAGGTGATCACCCGGAGCGAAGCGACGAGAGGGTTGGGTTATTTCTTCGACTTCTCGCTTGGAGTCAAGACCGCCTTGACCTTGCGGAGGGACTCGCCAAGGAGCGTGAGCCGATGGGCCCCGTGGACGAGCCGGTCGCAGATCGCGTCGCCGACGGTCGCGTCGCCGATGACGGCATGCCAGTTGTTGGGATCGAGTTGGCTGGTGACGAGGGTCGCGGTGACGTTGTAGCGATCCTCCAGGATTTCGAGCAGGCCTTTCCGTTCGGCGGCGCCAAGCGGTTCGAGTCCGAAGTCGTCGAGGACGAGGAGCTGGACCTTGGCGAGGCGGCGGAGCACGGTGAGATACGTGCCGTCCGCCCGCGCCTGCGCGAGCTCGTCGTAGAGGCGGGACACGCGACGGTAGGCGACCGTGAAGCCATCGCGACAGGCTTTGTGGGCGAGCGCGCAGGCGACGTAGCTCTTGCCGACGCCGGTCGGGCCAGTGATCACGACGCTCTGATGCGCGGCGACCCAGCGGGACGCACTCAGCTCCTGCACGAGCGCCCTCGGAAGTCCGCGCGGATGGCGGTAATCGATGTCCTCGACGCACGCCGTGAGTTTGAGCTTCGCGGCCTTGAGGCGCGTGGTGAGCTTGCGATTTTCGCGCATCAGCCATTCGGCGTCGGCGAGGAGGCCGACGAGGTCAAGCGGTGCCAGCAGGTCGCGGGGCGGCTGCGCCTGCCACTGGCGGAGGGCGGCGACCATGCCGTGGAGTTGGAGCTTCGTGAGGGTATCGAGCGTGGGTTCGAGGAGCATAGGAGATCCTTTCGCACGGCCAGGACCGCGCTGCTTGAGGGCTCACGAGAGTGCGCCCGCTGCCGAGAGCCCGTGTCGGGTCGGCGGGCGGCGCGAGGTCAGTGGTAGTACTTGGCGCCCCGGACGTTGCCGTGGAGCGGAATTGGCGGCGGCTCCGCCTCGGTCGGCAGCGGCTCGGCATCGCGATGGTGCCGGAGGATGGCGAGGACGCTCTTGTAGGAGCAGGCACGGAAATGCAGGGCGCGGGCACACGCCCGTTCGAGCCGCGCGACCGGGTACTGCTTCGTGAGCCGCATGATGCCGAGACACGCGCGGTAGCCCTGCTCGGGGTGTGGCCGCTGCTCCATGATCGCGGCACAGAGCGCGGCCGTGGCCGGGCCGACCGTGGCGCCCCAGGTGATGAGGCGCGAGGGCGTCCATTCGAGATGCGCGCGGTGGGCGGCCGGCATGTGTGCTGGCTCGGTCGTTGGCTGGTGCCGGGCGTGACTGCGAATGTGGCTCGCGACGCGGCGGCCGTCATGGAAAAGCTCGACGGTCGTCAGGGTTGCCCGCAGGTCGAGGACTTCGCCGCGGAGTTGGTACGGGACGCTGTAATAATGGTCCTGGAAGGCGACGTGGTAGTCGATGCTCACCTTCGGCCGCGCCCACACGGCAAAGACGTAGGCGTCGGTCGGCAGCGGCCGCAGCGCGGCGCGCTCGACCGCCTCGAAGAGCGCGCGGCGGGACTGGCCGAGGCGCCGGAGCAGCCGATCGTTCAGCCGCTCGCGGAGCGGCACGATCGCGTCGGAGAGATCGGCGAGCGAGGTGAAGACGCGATCGCGGAGGACCGCGAGGATCCAGCGCTCGGCGAGTAAAACACCCTGTTCGACTTTCGCCTTGTCGCGGGGCTTGTACGGACGCGCCGGGAGGATCGCCGTGCCGTAGTGCTCGGCCAGCTCCGCGTAGGTCGGGTTCAGCTCCGGGTCGTAGTAGTCCGGCCGCGTGACGCCCGTCTTCGTATTGTCGGGGACCAGTGCGGCTGGCACGCCGCCGAAGTACGCAAAGGCGTTCACGTGGCAGGCAATCCACGTCGCCAGATCCTGGCGGAGCACGGGCTCGACGTACGTGAAATTGCTCGCGCCGAGCACGAGCACGAAGAGCACGGCGGTCCTCGACTCGCCGGTGGCGGGATCGACGATCGCGTGCCCGTCGCCGCTGAAATCGACGAAGCCCTTCGCCCCGGCGCGATGCGTCTGCCGCAGCGTGATCGGCAAGCTACGCGCCCACGTCGCGTAGCGGGCGCAGAATTGGCTGTACTGATAGCCGTCGGGCTCCCGCTCCCGATACTCTTGCCAGACGAGCAGCTTCGTCACGTGCGGGCGCCGCAGCTCGCAGTGGATCGCGACCCAATCCGGCTCGGGCCGGGATCGGACGGGATGATCTTCCGCCGGAAACAGGAGCCGCGTGAGCGCCCCGTCATCGTCGAGCTCGGGTGGGAGCGGCCAGGCCAGTTTCGCCACGGCGATCCGGCCGAGATACCCGCTCACCGTGCTGACCGAGAGCCGACAGCTCCCGGCGATCGCCCGGGCGGAAAGTCCGGCATCGAGCCGGAGTCGAAGTACTTCGCGAAGTTTGCGCATGGGGATCCTCGTAGCCGCCATCACCACCTCCTTGGGTGGGTGGTAAGCGGTCGGTGATCCCTCGCGTCGTCAACGCCCCGGCTGGGCGCCGCCGCCCGTCAGCCCGTCAGGCTGTTCGAGCGGCCCGGAATCGGTGTTCGGCTTCCGTCGGAATGGGTGTTCGGCTTGCCCCGGAATCGGTGTTCGACATGGCCCGGTGCACGCA
>JAGVEP010000269.1 GCA_020058145.1 Phycisphaerae bacterium
CATCCGCCCGCGGCAGGCGCACCTCGCCGGCCGCGTTACGCACGATGACTTCCTCGTCCGTCGCAACCACGTCGCCCCGCAGGCGCAGGCCGCTCTTGAGGTACACGTCGGCCAATTCGGCGGCGACGGGCACCGCCATGCACAGTGCGACGGCGGTGCGCAGCAGGGCGACGATGCGCTTGTCGGCGAAGGTTCTCATACGCGCTTAGCGCTCCCAGCTCCGAGATCAGACTTTCCGATGTCGGGTCCGGGCGACTTCGGTCCCGTCTGCGAGTTTCACGAGCTCGTAATCGCCAAAGACGCTCGGTGCCTCGTGCTGCAACACCCGCAGCAGCTTGATGGCCACCTGGCGAATCTCGATTTCGGCGTGCTCGTTGGCCCGCGCCTCGATGAAGTGCCGCAGGGCCCGCGCGTTGGCCGTCACGAAGATCTTCGTCTCAGTCGCATTCGGCAAGACGCTTCGCGCCGCCTGCCGCGCGAGCTTGCGCCGCAGGGTCGCGTCCGGCTCGCCGGCGAACTTGCGGGCCAACCCTGCGACGAGCCGGCCGTATGCGGCGTGCGCTTGCTGGATGGACTCGAGCCAGACTTGGTGCAACTCGGGGCTGTCCGCGATGCAACTCGGCTCGATAAAATCCGCCGTCGATTCGTCCACGTAGCGCTGCGAGAGCTGCGAATAGCCGAAGCCGGCCCGGTGGCGGACCAGTTCGTGCGTGAACGACCGCGACACGCCGGTGATGACAAAATTCCACACCGCGTGCTCGAGCACCGAACCGTGGGCCGACTCGAGGATGTTCGCCAGATACTCGGCGTTGGTCTTGCGGCCCTTGCCGAACGACATGTAGCACACGCGCCCGGCCATCTCGCAGAGTTCTTCGGCACCGACCTCGGTGTCGGTGTCCCACGTCGCGGTGTGATCTTTCAAGAACAGGTCGAGGGCGTCGGCGTTGACCTGCTGCCGACCCACCAGATAGACGCGCGGCTCACGAATGATGTTCACGTCTCAACTCCTCCGTCGGGCTCGGAGGCCCGACGCTACATTCCGTCGGGCTACATTCCGTCGGGCTCGGAGGCCCGACGCTACTCCTCGCGCCGGAGATACCGAACCCGGTCGGGGAGCATCGGCCTCTGGCCGGTGCGAAAAACCACTTCGCACCGGCGGGACGCCGATGCTCCCGCGCACACATTGTACCGGGCGCCGCGATATTTTCGACCGCGGGCTATCCACGCCCGCGGCGGCGGGCAGTACCCTACCCGCGCGATGTGTGTGCCAACCACGCCAGCCAGCGGTGTGCGCCGTGTTCGGGGAACCGTCGGGCGCGCAGAAACCGTGGGGCTCGGAGGCCCGACGCTACATTCCGTCGGGCTCGGAGGCCCGACGCTACATTCCGTCGGGCTACATTCCGTCGGGCTCGGAGGCCAGACGCTACTGGTCGTGCTCCTGCTCGTCCAGGCGGCGCTGGCTGAGCATGCGTTGCATTACCGCCTTAGCCCGGGCGACCAGCTCGTCTACGAACTCCGCGAGACGACGATGGCCCTGGACGACAATGTAGCGGCCGGGCTCTGTACCGGCCGGAACGAGCCGCGCGGCAACCGCACCGAGCAGATTCAGGTCTGGTGTCTGCGGCGCGCTGGGCAAGAGCTGCTCATACTGGTCGCTGCGCTGGGCGCCGGCGACGGACCCAGCCAGCCCTTGACACAGCGGGCACCGGAAGGTGGTGCGGATCGCGAAGCGATCCCCGAGCTTCGCTCGGACCGCTGCGTCAAGGGCCAGCCCTTGATCGGCCTGCCCTTCTACATGGATGAAGCCGGCCGTCCCCGCTGGCCGGAGGAGGTCCGGTCACGGGCCGGCGACCTGGAGAACGCGCTCGTGGTCATCCCGAGACTCCCGCTGGCGGTCGAAAGCGACGCTTTCTGGCTCACGGGGCCCGACCTGTGGGGCCAGCAATGGCGGTGCTGGAACCGTGGGCCGCGACCCGAACCGGCCACGCCGGCATCGGAGCCCGGCCGGCCCCCACGGACCCGGCTGTGCATCGAATTCACCGCCGAGAACCGACTCGGCAGCGCCGAGGTTTGGGGGTTGGAATGTGCCGGGCGGTTCTGGTTCGATCCGTTGCTCGGGTGCATGACACGGATCGAAGTTGACGAGACGAATCGGCTGCGCGCGACGCGCACACACCTCGTGGCCGTGCTGCGCCAGAAGCTGACCAACCCGCCGGCGTGGGCGACGCGCCGCGCGGACGAGGCGCAGCGCTACCTGCGCACGCTGCGGCATGAGGATCGGTTGCTGCACGACCTCGCCGTCCGCGGTGAAGAGCTGCCGCAGACGATGGAGCAGTTCGACCGCCTGTGGGCCGCATTCAAGTCGGACGTGGATGGGCGTTCCGGCTCGCCGCTGGCGGGTTTGGCTGACGCCCGGCGGCAATGGCTGCGGAGGGATGCCGAAGTCCTGCGGGCGCGGGCGGTGCTGGGGCGGCGCTGGATGAACCAGCCCGCGCGCCCGTGGTCGCTCCAGGACCCCAACGGGCGCACGCTGACCAGCGAGTCCTTGCGGCAGAGCATCGTGATCGAGTGTCTCTGGTCGGCCGAATCGACCTGGGGCCTGCGCGCCTTGGAGTCGTTCCGCCAGACGCAGGCCCGCGTCGCGGCCGGCGTGCGGGTGCTGTGCTACAACATGGACTCCGACCCGGTGCTCGCGGCCTCAGCAATCCGGCATTGCGGCGCGGGTCTGACGCACGTGCTGGCGGGTCCGCTCCAGGACGTCGAGGGTCTGACCGAGTTCCCGGTCGTACGCGTTCTGGATGCCAAGGGCATCGTCCGCGATTTGTCGATCGGCTGGCAGCCGGAATACACCTCGGCTCGCGAGATGGCGGAGACGCTGCGTAAAGGTGACGCGCGGTGACCGGCGGATGGCGCGACGCTACACTCCGGCCGGTGCAGAGCCCGGCCGCTACACTGGCGGCAAGCCGGAATTCGCGGCCATGGCGTAAGGAGACTCGGACGGTGTCCCACTTTGTGAACCCGATGCGGTGGTGGTCGGTCGTCGCGTTCGCGCTGCTGACGGCCTGCGCCGGCCGGCGCCTTGACCTGGAGCCGCACCCGGGCGCGGTGCGCGGGCTGACCCCCGCCGAG
>JAGVEP010000200.1 GCA_020058145.1 Phycisphaerae bacterium
AGTAGACCGGCGCGATCGTATCCACCGCCGGCGCCGCGCCGACGAGCCCCGCCAGTGGCATGGCCGCGGTCTCGAGCGTGGCTTGAAGGCCAAGCACGTCGCGCAGCGCGACGGCGAGAGCTTCGCTGTAGCGCACTGCGCCGCCGAGCACCGTAGTGTTCAACTCAGCCAACAACTCATGCGGCTGCGCAGCCCAGCGCGCCGGCTGGTCGTCGAACCACGCCCGCACGCGCCGGCGTAGCGCTGCCGCACGACAGTCTTCGAGCACTTGCGCAACGGCCGTCTGCTTCGGCAGGCCCAGGCACTCGCACAGCACGACCTCGTCGACCGTCGGGTCGACGGTCAGCGCCGTCACCAGTCGCGCCCACAGCAGCGGATCCCAAGGCGGCTCGCCCGGGCGCGGCCTGCGCGCCGCAATGCGCTGCGCCGCGTCCTCGGACGCCCCGGGATCTTCCGAGAGGCGGCGTAGCAGGTTGGCGAAGTCGTCGCTTTCGAGGAATTCCCTCCAGACCTTGCTCCGCAGCCAGCCATTCTCCCAGCCGGGACCCGAATAATGCGTGGCGAGGTAGGCGCGGCCGCACTCGGCCAAAGCGTCGCGAATTTCGTAGTCCGGGAAGGCCAGCACCATGTCGGCGGCGCGCAGCTTGGTGATGTCGCAGGCCATGTCGACCTGCCGGGGGACAATCGTGCGCACCGCTTCCGGATCCCCCAGCGTCAGATCGATGAGCAGCGCCTTGGCGCCGGCTTCGTTCAGGATGGCGATGAGGGCGGCTTGCACGTCGCGCGGCCAGGGCCAGCGGCCGACCATGTCGAGCGACGCATCGTCGATGTCGATGCAAACCAGATCAGGGCTTTCGGGAATCGAGTTCGTATACGCAAAACGCAGGTCAAGCGTCTTGTATTCGAGCCAGTCGAGCCCGCCGGGTACGTACAACACACAGACCAGTACCGTCGCCGCCAATCCGACGCCGAGGGCCTGCCGACCGGCACGTTGTCGTCGCTTGCTCACCGGGGGGTA
The DNA here is from genome assembly GCA_020058145.1 of Phycisphaerae bacterium. Lineage (GTDB taxonomy): Bacteria > Planctomycetota > Phycisphaerae > UBA1845 > Fen-1342 > JAGVEP01. The sequence goes on from JAGVEP010000200.1 coordinate 1,019, forward strand.
TTGTTACGCGGAACGGCACAAGTATGTAGCGTCGGGCCTCCGAGCCCGACGGCGTAGCGTCCGGCCTCCGAGCCCGACGGCGTAGCGTCCGGCCCCCGTGCCCGACGACTTCTGGCGCGATACGCTCATCCGAGCCGCCAGCGCCAACGGAGCCACCGCTACGTTGACACCGCCGGACACGTGCAGAACAGGTTGCGATCGCCGTAGACGTTATCGATCCGCCCGACGGGGGGCCAGAATTTGTGCGCCCGCACCCACGGAGCCGGAAACGCGGCCTGCTCACGCGTGTACGGGTGGTTCCACTCGTTGGCACACACCGCGACGGCGGCGTGCGGGGCGTGCTTGAGCGGATTGTCGTCCGCCGGCCACTGCCCCGTTTCGATCGTGCGGATTTCCTCACGAATCGCGCTGAGCGCATCGCACAGCCGATCGCACTCGGCCTTCGACTCGCTCTCGGTCGGCTCGATCATCAGCGTGCCGGCGACCGGCCAGGACATCGTCGGAGCGTGGAAGCCGTAGTCCATCAGCCGTTTCGCCACATCTTCCGCCTCGATGTGGGCCGTCTTCTTGAACGCGCGCAGATCGACGATGAACTCGTGGGCCACACGGCCGTTGCGCCCCGCGTAGACCAGCGGGTAGTGGTCCTTCAGCCGTTGCGCCATGTAATTCGCATTCAGAATCGCGACCTGCGTCGCCTTCTTCAGCCCCGGCGCGCCCATCAGCCCGATGTACATCCACGAAATAGGCAGGATGCCAGCACTGCCGAACGGGGCAGCGGCGACGGCACCAACGGCGTGGGTGGCGCTCTCGCGGCTGGAACTGAGCGGGTGACTCGGCAGATACGGGGCCAGGTGCGCCGCGCAGACGATGGGGCCCATGCCCGGGCCGCCGCCGCCGTGCGGGATGCAGAAAGTCTTGTGCAGATTCAAGTGACAGACGTCGGCCCCCATGTCGCCCGGCCGGCACAGGCCGACCTGGGCGTTCATATTCGCGCCGTCCATGTACACCTGGCCGCCGTTGGCGTGAATGAGGGCGCAGATTTCCTGCACCCCCTCCTCGAACACGCCATGCGTCGACGGGTAGGTAATCATCAGGGCCGCGAGCCGGTCGCGATGCTCTTCCGCCTTGGCTTGCAGGTCGGCGAGGTCGATGTTGCCGCGCTCGTCGCACGCGACGCCGACGACCTGATAGCCCGCCATGACCGAGCTTGCGGGATTCGTGCCGTGCGCGGAGCACGGGATCAGGCACACGTCGCGCTGCCCCGCGCCGCGGGCTTCGTGATAGGCGCGGATGACGAGCAGGCCGGCGTACTCGCCCGCCGCCCCGGAATTGGGCTGCAGCGAGACGGCGTGCAGGCCGGTGATTTCCGCCAGCCAGCCCGTGAGTCGCGCAAACAGCTCGGCGTAGCCCTGGGCCTGCTCGACGGGCACGTATGGGTGCAGATTCGCAAACTCCGGCCATGTGAGCGGCAGCATCTCCGACGTGCCGTTGAGCTTCATCGTACACGAGCCCAGCGGGATCATCGATTGGCACAGCGACAGGTCGCGCGCCTCGAGCCGCCGCAGGTAGCGCAGCATCTCATGCTCGGCGTGGAAGCTGTTGAAGACCGCGTGGGTCAGGTACGCCGATTGGCGTGCGAAGGGCTCCGCGTACGCGATGCTCGCCGCCCCGGCCAGATCCTCGATGGTACACGTGACGGGATTCTTGCCCGCAAAGACCTCCCACAGCGTCTGAACGTCGGCTTTCGTCGTCGTTTCGTCCAGCGATACGCCGAGGCTGCCGTCGCCGAAGTCGCGGAGATTGATGCGCTGCTTGTGGGCCCGGTTCAACGCCGCTGCGACGGCCCGCTTGCCCAACTTGAGCCGCAGCGTGTCAAAGAACGGCTCCGGACCGATCTCAAACCCCAGCCGGCGCAGCCCGGCGGCGAGCACCTGCGTCAGCCCGTGTACCCGCTGTGCGATCCGCCGCAGACCCTGCGGCCCATGCCACACGGCGTACATCGCGGCCATGATGGCGAGCAGCACCTGCGCGGTGCAGATGTTACTGGTGGCCTTCTCGCGGCGAATGTGCTGCTCGCGCGTCTGAACCGCTAGGCGGTACGCCGACTGACCGTGGGCGTCCTTCGAAACGCCGATGAGACGCCCCGGCATCTGGCGTGCGAATTCGTCGCGTGTCGCCAGGAAGGCCGCATGGGGACCGCCGTAGCCCAGCGGTACACCGAAGCGCTGCGCGCTGCCGACGGCGATGTCGGCGCCGAACTCGCCCGGAGGTTTGAGCAGCGTGAGCGCCAGCAGGTCGCTGGCGATGACGACGAGGGCGCCGGCGGCATGCGCTTGTTCGACGACGGCGCTGTAATCGTGGATTTGGCCCGAAGAATTCGGGTATTGGAGCAGGACGCCGAACAGTCCCAGCTTGTCAAAGTCGATGTCCTGCGGATCGCCAACGTGTACGGTCAGGCCGAGCGGCCGGGCGCGCGTCTGCACTACCGCAATCGTCTGCGGATGGCAGTCGGCCGCCACAAAGAAACCGCTGTTGTCGCTTTTGGCGACGCGGTGGCACATCGTCATGGCTTCGGCGGCGGCGGTCGCCTCGTCGAGCAGCGAAGCGTTCGCCAGCGGCAGGCCCGTGAGATCGGTCACCAGCGTCTGGAAGTTCAACAGCGCTTCGAGCCGGCCCTGCGAGATTTCCGCCTGGTAGGGCGTGTACTGCGTGTACCAGCCGGGGTTCTCGAGAATATTGCGTTGAATCACCGGCGGGACGATGCAGTCGTAGTAACCCTGCCCAAGGAACGAACGGTAAAGCTCGTTCTTCTGTGCCACGCGGCGCAATTCCGCCAGCAAATCCCGCTCGCCGCGCGGCGGGCCGAGGTCGAGCGGCCTGACGAGGCGAATCGCAGCGGGGACGGTCGCGTCGACCAGGGCGTCGAGCGAGTCATACCCGAGCGTGGCGAGCATCGCCTGGATGTCGGCGTCGCCGGGGCCGATGTGGCGGTGGAGGAAGGTATCGGACGGATTCAGCAGTTGCTGCGGGGTGAACGTGTGGGACACGGGGACGGAACTCCTGGGTTGCACGTCGTGGAAACGTGGAAACGTGTCGCGCGTCTGGTTCGCACGCTCCAACCTTCCCACGTTCACACGCTAATGTTCACTGATCATCTTGTCGTACGCCGGTCCGTCGAGCAGGTTGGCCAGCGGGCTAAGGTCCGTGCACTTGATCTTCAGCATCCAACCTGCGCCGCAGGGATCGGTGTTGACCAGCCCGGGCTCGTCGGCCAGGCGGCCGTTGACCGCGGTGACCTGGCCGGAGATGGCGCAGTACATTTCGCTGGTGGCTTTGACGGACTCGATTTCGCCGAAGTGGCTGCCACCCGTGACCTGGGCACCGACTTTCGGCAGATCGACGAAAGTAATGTCGGTCAGCTCGTCCGCGGCGAACTGCGTGATGCCGACGGTGACCATGTCGCCCTCTGGCTTGAACCACTCGTGCGTCTGTGAGTATTTGCGATCGTTCGGGACCGGCATGGTCGCGTGCTCCTGTGCATGGGCTGCAAACCCCGGCGGTCGGGCCGCCGCCAAACCGGGGATTCTAGGGCCGGCACTTCTTCTGGGGTAGGGGCGGAGCGGCGTATCAGACATAGCGGGTGCGGTCCAAAACTGTGGCGGAAAACTCGCCGTCCGAACCGCTGGCGCGAGCCAGCGGTCCGCGCGGCGCGCTCTGCGCGGCGCGGAAAACCGCTGGCTCGCGCCAGCGGCTCGGACAGGAGGCTCGCCGCGCGGGGCGGTTCTGAGAGTCACGGCGTCGTCAGCCGGGCCATCGCCGCATCCAGATCGCGGATCGTGACGTCGAGCAGCGCCAGGGCGTAGTTCTTATTGTGGATTCCGTTGCCGGCCTGCATGAACTGGATGTTGGTGCGCGCCAGGTTGATGGTCTCCTGGACCTCGCGGGGCACTTCGCTCCCGCGCGCCTGGAGCTCAGCGGCACGCTGCTCGACCCGGCTCAGAGTGGTCCGGGCTTCGTCCAGGTAGGTGCTGATTTCGCTCTGCCATTGCTGGAAAAGCCGCTCGTAGTCGTGGCCGTGGCAGGCGACGCAAGTTGATTCGGTGGCCTTGACCAGTTCGGCGCCCTTGAGGTCCGTCGCCGACAGGATGTGGCAGGCGGAGCAGTTGATCCGCGAGCCGAACATGGCGTTGGGCATGGACCGCGCCACGCCCGCCCCGCCGATACCCATGAGCAGCTTGACCTGCTCAGCGTGGTGGTCCGGATGGCAGTGCTGGCAGTCGTTGAGCACCGGGCGCAGGTAATCTGCGCTCGTGGCCACGTGCAGCGGATCGATCAGGTGGTGCTGGATCGTACGGTGACAATCGAGGCAGGCGGCGCGCTGGGCGGCGACATGAACGCGGTGGTAATCGGCAACGGTCTGCGTGTCGCGCGTCTCAAAGTCCTTGAGATACTGCTCCTGGTCGTGGCAGTGCGTGCAGTCGCGCAACGTGACGCTGGCTTCGCCCTGGACGACATCCAGGTGGCAGCTCGCGCAGTCGATGCCGCGCGCGACGATGTCGCGGTGGTCCATCAAGGCGGGTTGCGTCGTGGTGGTCGGCGCGCTGGCGCTCGGCGGGCCGTAGCGGCCGGGCTCCGTACCGGCCGTGCGGAAGGCGACGTCGACGAGCTCATCGTGGACGAGGATCTTCCGGGTCGGCGGCTCATGGCAGCGCAGGCACGCGCCGGTGTCGCGATTGAAGGCCTGGTTGTTGAAGTGGCAGGTGAAGCACGTCTGGAGATTGGGCTTCATGAAATGGCGCGTGCCGGAGGCATCGTAGCTGTGGCACGCGGCACAGTTGATGCCGGCAAGTTGCCGGAGCCGCGTAAGCAGGTGTTCCAGGCGCATGAGTTCGAGCGCGTCGGGCAGCAGGGCTTCCAGGTCCGCTTGCTGCAGCAGCGTGCGCATGTCCCGTTCCCGCTGCGCCGCCGGTTTCACCGACCGGGTAGCGGCGCGGATGGACTCGTACACCGCGCCGCTCGCTTCCTGAAGCTGCGTTTCAAGATCGTGGAACTGGCTTTCCGACGCGGTCAGCTTGTCGTCGACGCGGAGGTGTTTTTCATGCACGAACTGCACGGTCGGGCTGCGCTTAACCTCGGTTTCCTGGCCGCCGATCAGGCGCTTTTCCACGCGCGGCACACCGATGGGCAGGCTCTTGGTCAGGTGGGCGTTGTCGCCGTGGCAGGCGGGCGTGTTGCAGGCCGCATCGCGGACGTGCGCCCGGGGGCGCGCCGTCCCATAGCGGCCGGTAAAGTAGCTGGCGACCTGCGAAAGCCCCTTGAATTTGGCCATAATCGTGTGGTGCTCGCCGGGGGCGTAGTGGCAGTCGACGCAGCGGGTCCCGAGCTTGGCGCCATGGAGGTCGCGGCTCCACGAGCGATAGTACGGCTCCATCACGTGGCACGTTCCGCAAAACTGCGGGCGCGAGGTGTAATACTCGGCCCCGCCCAGGCCACCGGCGGCGACGACCACCAGGGCGCCGAGTGCCACGGCCACCCATTTGAGCCAGCGGCGTCCACGGTGCCCTGGGGGTGCGGCGGGTGCGGGCGTAGTTCCGGCGGGCTGCCCCGGGGACGGTGCGTTCTCGGCGTGCGGTGTCAACATCAGGCGTTCCTGTACTATCGCGCGGGTCAGCGGGCCGAACGCGGCGGTGACACCGCTGGCGCGGCGCCGTCACAGCACATATAATGCCGGCACCGCCGGTCGGACCCCAGCCGCGCCATTATGCCGGGCGCGCGCCGGTCCGGCAATCGGCGTCGGACTGCGTAGCGTCGGGCCTCCGAGCCCGACGACTTGCGTGTCGAAAGGCCGGACAGCATGTCCAATCGGCGTATCGCCGGCGCAGGTGCGCACTACATTCCGGTCCTGCTCGGTGCGGTAGCGCTGGCTGCGGCCGGTACGGAGCCCGGCCGCTACACGGCCGGTGGCCCGCCGATACCCTACTTGGCTCAGCCGGCGGGCACGTATGAATACCATGACGCTCCCGCGCTGCAGATGCCGACGGCCGTCTCGGTGGCTCCGGGCGGGAACGTGTTCGTGGTCGACGGCGTAAACGACCGGCTGCTGCAGTTCGCCCCGGATGGCGTTTTCCTGAGCGAGATTCGCCGTATTGGGGAGGAGACCTTATCGCGTCCCAGCAGCGCGCGGTTCGACGCCGCGGGCAACCTCTGGATCGCGGACACGGGCCACCAGCGCGTGGTGGTACGCAAGGGCGACGGATCGCTGCAACGTGTGCTGCCGTTGGAACGGGGCACCTTGGAACACGTGCCGGACATCACCGATGTGGCGCCCGATGCCGCCGGCGCGCAGGTCTGGCTCGTCGACAATGACAATGACCGCCTGGTGCGCTGGGACCCGGCCAGCGGCGCCTTCGCGGCCCATGGCGAACACGGCGAAGCTGCGGGGCAGTTCCAGCACCCGTTCATGCTGGCCGTTGGCCAGAGCGGCGCGGCCTTCGTAACCGACGTGCTCAATGCGCGGGTACAGGCGTTCACCGCGGCCGGCGAGCCGGCCGGCACGATTGGCACCTTCGGCGTGGACCTGGGGCAGCTCTATCGCCCGACGGGCATTGCCTGCGACGCCGCTGGCAACGTCTGGGTGGCCGATTTCGTGCTCGGAGCCGTGCAGATTTTCACGCCGCGCGGGCAGTTCCGCGACGTATTGCGCGACACGGAAGGCCGGCCGCTGAAACTGGCCGGACCGATGGGTATCGCGCTCGGTGCTCGGGGGGATCTCTATGTTACGGAGCTGTTGGCCAACCGCGTGCAGCGGTTTTCGATCACCATTGATGCCTCGGCGCCGACGCCGCCCGCCGCACCGGTCCCCGCCTCGCAGCCGAGCGGCAAGCAAGCCCGGGAATGTACCGTGTGCCACCTGGAGCAGATTCCGACGCTGGCGGATGGCCACGGGACCGAACTGCTGGACGCACCCGTCGGCACGGCGGAGCAGCCGGTGGCCAGTCGCAGCGTAACATGCCTGTCGTGCCACAATGGTGCGGTCGTGGATTCGCGCCGCCGCGTGTGGCGGGAGCATGGCCATGGAACCGACATCGAGCCGCCGGCCGGGATGACCGTGCCGTCCAACCTGCCGCTGGTAAACGGCCGCGTCGCCTGTCGCACGTGCCATGCGGCGCACGGCACCGCGGAGCCGAACGGCGACCTGCGTACGGCGGTGTTTCTACGTGTGCCGAATACCGCGAGCGAGCTGTGCATGAGCTGCCACCCGGACAAGACGCGTGGTCCGGAGCTCGGCACGCACCCGACCGGCGGTATGCCGTGGCCCGTACCGCAGGCGATCGTCGCTGCGGGCGGTCGCATCGGTCCCAACCCGCGCGAGCTGACCTGCCAGGTCTGTCACACGCCGCACGGGGCTGCGCACGACCACCTGCTGGTGATGGGCACCGAATCGAACCAGTTGTGTCTGACCTGCCACGATTCCATGCGCCCGGGGATGTTCCGCGAGGGTTCCGCCGAACACCCGCTGAGCCCCAAGACTTCGCCGGAGCAGGCCGCCGCGGTCCAGGAGTTGGGCACCAAGCTCGGTCCGGACGGCGAGCTCATCTGTCTTTCGTGTCACAAGCTGCACCACGGTCGGAGCAAGCGGTACATGCTGGCCGACGAGCTGCGCGACGCGCGGCTGTGTCTGCGCTGTCACAGCGAGCGGCGGAACTTGCTGGGGACGTCCCACGATTTGCGGACGAATTTCCCCACGGAGAAGAACCGCCTGGGCATGACGCCCGAGGACAGCGGCCCGTGCAGCGCGTGTCACCTGTTCCATCGTTACGCCCGCCCGCCGGAAGCCAGCGATCTCGATCCGGGCGGCGGCAAGTGCATTACCTGTCACCAAAGCGACCGGGTGGCCAGCGCCAAGGTCCTGGGAGACCTGAACCACCCGCCGATTGGCTGCACCAACTGCCACAATCCGCACGAGGCCCGCTACGGCAAGTATCTGCCGGGCGTGCCGAGTGACATCTGCCGCCGGTGCCATACCGCCAATATGGGCGTGCGGAATGGTCTGCACGACGTTACGTGTGGGCTTGGTTCGTGGCCGGCGGCGTCGACGGCCACGCACGATACTTGCCTGGCGTGCCATCGCCCGCACGGCAGCCAGGAATCCAGCTTGTTCCGCGCGGGTCTGGCGCCCGGCGAGAGACCCCCGGACGCGATGTGTCTGGCGTGCCATGCGGACGTAGCGCCGGACGCCAACAGCGAGCGCTCGCTCCAGCACCCGCGCGACGCCGTGCGACAGAAGGCGGGTGCCGGTCCGGCGGCAAGCGTGGCGGTCGGGGATTCGTTGCACGTGGCCTGCCGAACATGCCACAACCCGCACGCCGGGCCTCACGCGCCGCGCGCACTGCTGCGGGTCGAGCTTGGCGCGCCGGTGAACCAGGTCTGCATGAATTGCCACACCGAGACGGTACACCTCGCGGCCACCGGGCACGGTCTGGCGCCGCTGCACGCGGCCGGTCTGCCGACCGACGCCTGCGCTCCCTGTCACCAGGTACACGCGTGCCGCGACGCGGTCGAACCGCGTTTCTTGTGGCCCCGGAAGTTAAGCGGCGAGCCATCCGAGAACCTTTCGGTCCTGGAAATGGACCAGCATTGCCTGGCCTGCCATCGCGACGGGGGACCGGCGCAGCCACCGGCGATCGCCCGGCATCCCAAGGTCGACATGTACAACCCGACGGAGCCGAATGCCCCCGGCTTCCTCCCACTGTTCAACGCCCAGGGTGCGGTGGACGCGCAAGGCAAGCTGGGGTGCCATACGTGTCACCTGACGCATGGCCGCACGACGGTGGCCCGCGTGCCACCGGGGTTCGGCCAGCCCACCGGACGCGAGCTACGTGCACGCGTGTGGCACATCCGCACGTTCACGACGGGCAACGTGTGCAGCACCTGCCACGGGTTCGACGCCCTCCGGCGGTTCATGTATTTCCACGACCCGGAGCGACGGACTGGGCCACTGAACGCCGCCAGCCGCCCGGCACCCTGAGGCCCACTTTTGGATTGGCGCGCACCTGGCGCCTACCATCTCGCGTGCAGAGCAAAGCTACCACTGTCCAACAGTACCTCGCCGAATTGCCCGCTGAGCGACGGGCGGTCTTGGAGGCTGTACGCGAGGTAATCCTCAAGAACCTCGATGGCAACTACGCGGAGGTCATGCAGTACGGCATGATCGGATATTGCGTGCCGCACCGCGTGTACCCAGCCGGGTATCACTGCGACCCGCGGCAGCCACTGCCCTTTGCGGGCCTGGCGTCGCAGAAGGACCACATGTCGCTGTACCTGATGTGCGTCTATGGTCACGCGGAGCACGGGCGCTGGTTTCGCCAGGCGTGGGCCCAAACAGGCAAGCAGCTCGACATGGGCAAAGCGTGCCTACGCTTCAAGAAGCTCGACGATCTGGCGCTGGAGGTGATTGGCGAGGCGATCCGGCGCGTGCCGGCGAAGACGTACATCGCGAACTATGAGTCGGCCAGCAAGACGACCGGCAAGCCAGCGGCGAAGAAGGTGTCCGGCAAAGCCGCCAAGCCAGCGAAATCCGCGAAACCGGCGCGCTCGCCACGGTATAGGTTGTGAGGCGCGCAACTGCACGCCGGTGGGTGGGACCGAACTTGGGACCAAACCGCGGGTGCCTGCTGTAGGCCGAGCGTAAGTGTTGGTGGGGCAACGAGGCCGACGGGACTCGAACCCGCAACCTCCGGCGTGACAGGCGACTAAAACGGCTTGCCGAAAAGCCTGAAAAGCCCTTGTTTTCAAGCATATTACCCACTTTCGCAGAAATTGCAAGTGCTAGCATTTACCGGTGTTATTAGGCGGTAAATGAGGGTGTCGGGTACACGAAACGGTAATTACCGGGCTAACGGATATACGGGTCCGGTACTCGCCCGTAAAGTCTAGCACGTCTATATCCCGACGATTCGCGTGGCGGCCACGCCGCTTGACGGCGTATTTTATGGGTCTAACCCACTACCTACGGTCGGCAAAAACCACGCGGTTTTGCGCCGGTTGGTTTCGCCCACCCCTACACCCCACCCGCAGTACGATCGTGCCTTGGCGCTGCCTTTCCGCCAGCCGGATTCGCGTCCGCGTCGCCGCTCGGCACGGTTTCAACCTTGACAGCCCGCAGTCCGAAGCTCCGCAGCGCGACTTTCAGAAACCGTTTCAGCCGGTACGCCCCGTCCCGTCCGAGCCGGTCCCGGCCGTCGGGTATGGCGCGGAGTGTGACGACGTAGAGCGTGTCGCGTGGCGAGGGCAACGTGGCACCGGTGGGCAAAAGGTGGGCCGCGCCGCGGCCCGGTGGGTTACGCGGCGCAGCACCTCGGGGGTCAAAGGAGACATTCGTTACAGCCCGGCAATCACGCGCAGGCGGGTTTCCTCAGCTTCGTCGATGCCGCTTTCCAGGTGGGTGAGCACCCACCGTGCCACCGCCGGGACAGACCACGGTGGCACCCGCGCGAAGGCCCACCGGGGATCGTGAATCCAGCGCCCTACGGCCGCTTGGGAACGGCCGATCCGCCGTGCGAGTTCCCGCTGTGAGCCGGCCAGCGCGACACGACAATCGCACCCTGTTTCGTCCGGCGTGCGCGCTACCGCAGCCGCCTTGCCAGAAAACCGCTCTTTCAGTGGCATTTTCATGGTCTGACACCCTAAATTATCAGAAATCACAATCGGCCGAGAATCGGACTTTTTCCCGCATAGGCCGTCTAGAGGCTCTCGGAAGGACCCGTTGATCGCTACAGCGTGCCCACGGGAAGGCCCCTTCCAGGCCCTACAATCGACGATCGGTAGTCCAGTGGTCATACCGGTAGGCTCCACACAGTACAGCGGCCCGCAGCGTCGATGTAGCAAGTGCAAGGCCCGATCGCCACGACGGGGGTTGCCACCGGCGCCGTCGGGAGTTCCGGCCGTGCCGCCTTTGGGCGCCGGCGTTCCCAAGTCTCCAGCAACCACGCCTGGCGATCTGTCAGGTCATCGCGGTCATCATGCTGCCTTGGACTACCAAACGGGACGGCCACCGAGCGCGCGATGGGCGTGGCGCGCGGGGTGAATGTCCCGATCGGGTAACGTCCATGTGCGGACACGTCAGCACCCCCGCCTTGGCGAACACGAGTACGCCGATTCCCGCGGCTGGCGGCGCACGTACTCGCGCACCTCGTCAGCGGACAGCGGGTTTGTTTTCCACAGCGGCCCACGGGCAGCGGATACGCTGGCGATCGGCGTGGCGGGTGCGGACTTGGCAAACGCACGCTCGCCAAGCAGGCCCACGGGCACAGCGGGTGGAAGCTGTGCGGCTGGCGCAGCAAGAGCAGGCGGAGCAGGTGCCACGTCCTCAGGCGTCGCCCGGATTGCCTTTCCCGTCGCGAAGTCGAATCCGATCGGGTCACCGGGTTGCACTTCGTGTTTCGTTACCATCGTCTGTACTCCATTCGTCAGGGTTGGCTCATTCGTTCGATCAACTCAGATTCCAGACTCACAAGCTCCGCGAGTTCACTTTCCGCGTCCGTCAGATTCTCCGCTGCCTTGCGTGCCGTTTGGCGGAA
>JAGVEP010000140.1 GCA_020058145.1 Phycisphaerae bacterium
ACTTGCACGGGCCATTCGTGGGCGCCCACCTGCGGAACCTGCGCGGCCGCCGTGGACCAAGCCCAACGCTGCCGCTGCGCGCCGCACAGGCGTACCGCGTGCTGGTTTAACCGTACCAGGACTTGCGCGCCGGCGGTCTGGACCGCATACACGCCGCGGGCCGTGCCATAGGCCCGGTCGCCCAACACGACGTCCCCCGCTTGAAAGGGCTGCCGCGCATAGCCTTCCCCGCCGTGCGCGGCGGTCAACTCGACCGCTCGAAAACAACCCGTGCCCGGGTCGAGCAACACATGCACGCGCCACTCGGTGCCGGTCGCCCCTGGACCGTTGATCACCGTGGCGTCGACCGCCCGCAGCCGCAACCCGGGCGGCGCGGGCCGAACCTGGGCCTGCAATGTTTGCGCCAGAACGACGCCCAGCCAGTCTTCCGCCATTCGCAAACGGTAAAACAAGCCCGGCCCCGTAATCTCGGCCACGCCCGCCGCGTGCGCCCAGGCCGCCACGTCCTTCAGCGACAGATTGGTGACCGCATACGCCAAGGCCAACCGCAGCAACGCCGCCGCGTCGGGTACGTTGCGACAGCGCCGCAAGGCCTGAAAGCGGCGGGCCGACTCCTCCAAGTCCGCCGGCAACAAGCTGCACAGGTAGGGCCAAACGGGTTCAGCGCAAACGGGCGGCAGCGCGGCGGGCACGGACACGGGCGTTTCCATGCCGCCAGGTTACTTCGCCCACGGAGAACAGGCAACCTTATTTTAACGCCTATGGGGCCATACGCCAGGCCGCCGACTCGCGACAAAAGGGCCAAAGCCCAGGGCCGGCTGAAGCCGGCCACCAGCACCCCGCCTAAGGAGTCACAGACCCAGCTCGCACGAGCCGCGCGGCGGGCTATGCGCGCCTTCCCACCGCGGTCTTCCCAGCCTATGATGTTCTGCGTTGCCGGCCTGAGTTGAGCCACGCGGCACCTGGGCCGCGCCGCGCGGCGAAGCGTGCGCTTCAGGGCGCTTGTGGTGCGTGCCTGCAGCCGTCCCATTTTCACCCAGTGATCCGGAGCCGCCCATGCTGGAATCCGCAGATGGGCTGAGAACTCTGCTGGACAGCATCGACGAGTTGGTGCTCGTACACGATGCGGACGGGGGCATCCTCGACTGCAACCGCGCGGCGTGCCGACACCTCGGCTATCCACGGGAGCGGCTGCTGCGCCTGCGAATGCGCGACCTGGAGCCAACCACATCCCCGGGCGATGACCAGGACGGCGTAGTTCGGCCGCCGAGTGGCCGCTGCGGCTCTTACGAGACCGTACACCTGGCCAAAGACGGCCGCCACATTCCGGTCGAGGTCAATGCGACCTCGCTCGAATACGCGGGCCGGCAGATCACCCTGATCGTTGGCCGGGACATTACGGAACGGCGGCGTGTTGCGGAGGCGCTGCGGGTGAGCGAGGAGCGCTACCGCACCCTGTACACCCGCACCCCCGTGATGCTGCACTCGATTGACCGTTCGGGCCGCCTGGTAGCCGTGAGCGACACCTGGCTGGAGACCCTCGGGTATCAGCGCGCCGAGGTTCTCGGCCGAAAGTCGCTGGAATTCCTGACCAGCGAATCCCAGCACTTGGCCCAAGAAGTCGTGCTTCCGGCGTTCTTTGCCACAGGCGCCTGCCGGGATGTGCCGTACCAAATGTTGACCAGGGACGGCCGCGTCCTGGATGTGCTCCTGTCCGCGACCGCGGAACGCGACGCACAGGGGCAAGTGGTGCGCTCGCTGGCCGTCATGATCGACGTGACCGCCCGCAAAAGTGCCGAAAAAGAGAAGGAACGGCTCGAAGCGCGGCTGCGCCGGGCGCAGAAGATGGAAGCCATCGGCCAGCTCGCCGGCGGGCTGGCCCACGATTTCAACAACATACTCACCGCGATTCTGGGCAACGTAGAACTGCTCCGCAGCCACCTGGGAAACCGCTGCGAACTCGACGAAATGGGGCGCGCTCACCTGGAACAGATCGAGCGCGCGGCCCTGCGCGCCGCCGCGCTGACACGCCAAATGCTGGCTTTTGGCCGGCCACAACCCGTTCGCCGCGAGCGGCTGGACTTGAACACGATTCTCGCCGACATGGAGAAGATGCTTCGCCGGCTGATTCCGGAGAGCGTAGCGCTCGGGATCGTGCGCGCCCCGCAGCTCGGGCACATCCACGGTGACCCCGGGCAGATCGAGCAGGTGGTGATGAACCTGGTCGTCAACGCACGCGATGCGATGCTCGACGGCGGGCAACTCACGCTGGAAACCGCCCACACCCAGGTGGACGAGGCGCACCGCGCGCGGCATCCGGAAGCTCGGCTGGGACCGCACGTCGTCCTCACCGTCCGCGACACCGGCTGCGGCATGAGCCCGGAAATCCTCGCCCAGATCTTCGAGCCGTTTTTCACGACCAAGCCGGTTGGTCAGGGCACGGGCCTGGGCCTGGCCACGGTGGACGCCATTGTCCGCCAACTCAACGGCCACATCACGGTCACGAGTGCCGTGCAGCATGGCACGACTTTCTGCCTCTATTTTCCGCAGGCGGCAACGGAGGCTGCGCCACAGGAGCCGGGGCCGTCGCAGCGCCCGACGCCCCGCGGCACGGAGACGGTTTTGGTCTGTGAGGACGATGAGATGGTGCGCCGGCTGGCCACGGAATTCCTGCGCGCCGCGGGCTACTCCGTGCTCAGCGCCGCCAATGGTCGCCAGGGGCTCGAGCTGGCCACCACGCATGCCGGGCCGATCGACCTGCTGGTGACCGACGTCGTCATGCCAGACCTTAACGGCCCGCAACTCGCCGAGACACTCCGCGCCGCGCGACCCCGGATAAAGACGCTCTACGTCTCCGTGTACGCACCGGTGAACATCGGGCCGCAGGGTGTCTCCGAGCCGGGAGTGGAGTTGTTGGAGAAGCCGTTCGGCCGACAAGGCATGCTCGCCCGCGTTCGGGAGGTACTGGACTGTAAGTCGAAACCCCATCCGACCCCCGTGGCGGACATCTCCAAGCAATGATCGGGAAGTCAGGCCGCGGTCGACGACGGCTCATGCTCGCCGGCCCCTACACGCGCCCCAACCGTTCCAGCACGCCCCGCAGCAGCAGCGGCCACGCGACCGTCGCGTCGGCGAAGACTTCGGCTTGGCGCCCGCCGTGTTTTTCCGAGACGAATTTGCCCCAGGACACGCCTTCGGAGTAGGTGCAGCCCGACAACCCGCCCCAGTGGACCGGCTCGGGGCAAATCCGAATCGCGTAGTGGAAGCGGATGTACTTGCCGTGCCGGCCGGCGGTGCGGCGGTCCAGAATCTCGCCCAGCGGGCCGACTTGCTGGGCCCAATTGCGCGGCACGCCGCCGCCGATGGTGAAGATGCCGAGGCGTTCCGCCTGGCTGGCGCGCTCGTAGTAGTCGGCGATGTCGCGCCACAAGTCGATCCGCACGCCGGGACGACCCGACTGGGCCGCCGTCAGGTTGTGCACAAAGATGTCGAGTCCCAACTCGCTGTCCGTCAGCGCGGGGACATAGACCGGCACTTTTTTCTTGACCGCCGACTGCAGGATGCCGCGCCCCTTGAGGTGCTTGCTGACGTACTCCCCGATGCGCCAATTCAGCTCATGGCTGCCGAGCGGCTCATCGGCCGGGAGCGTTCCCAAGACCGTCTCCAGCAGCTCGGCCGCCTCTTCGAGGTTTTTTTCCAGCTCGAGCGTGTCGTACACGCGGCAGTAGCCCGCGTCGTACAGTTTCTCGTCGCTCCAGTGCGGCTCGTGACGGAAGTGCGTGCGGCCACTCTGTTCGATCAACCCGTGGCACAGCAGCGCCCCGGTCGCGACGACGGCGTGCAGCAGCCCCTGGTCGATCATCTCGGCAATCAGCAGGCCCTGTTTGGCAATGGTCATCGCCCCCGAGAACGTGCCGACGATGAAGCACTTCTTATCGCGCGCCATCGCGTGCAGAATGTCGGCCGCCTCACCGAGGCTGCGACCGCTGAAGGCCGTTTTCGACATCGCGGCGAGCAGCTCGGAGCACGACCTGGTCTTCCGCACATCGATGGGTTCGAGCGGCTGCAAGTGATGCGACCAGCCGTCCGCGAGCTTCTCCTTGCCGCGCGCCGCGGGCTGCGTTCCGCGTCGGCCGGCGGTCGCTTTGCGCTTGGATTTGGCCACGGTAAGCACTCCTGCATCCCGCCGCGGGTGACCGCGGCACGGGCTGCGTGGGAGACTCTGTAGCCGAGGTCAGCGTGGCTGTCCAGCGGCGCCGCACTAGAACATCCGGCGACCGTCGGTTACGATCCGCCCCTGCCTGAGGTACCGGCTGGGCCGGTGCAGTGCGCTCTCCGGACAACGGGTCAGGACCGGAAGGTAGCAGCCCACCCGCCGCGGCCCACGTGCAACGTCAACCTGGTCGGAACCTCGGGCGTTTTTTGTGAATGTAGAATTTGGAATTAAGAATTAAGAATGATCAGAATCGGGCGTTTTTGTCGCTGTCGGCTCTCAGGGCGGCGCGCCATTCTTAATTCTTAATTCACCATTCTTAATTCGGATCTGCCGTGGCCTACACCGTCCTCGCTCGCAAATATCGCAGCCGCACGTTTGACGAGGTCATCGGCCAGGAGCCAATCGCGGCCACGCTGGTGAACGCGATCAAGCTCGGCCGGATTCACCACGGGTATCTGTTCACCGGCACCCGCGGGGTGGGCAAGACGAGCATGGCCCGCATCCTGGCGAAGGCCCTCAATTGCCTGCAATTCGAGGCCCCCACGCCGACGCCGTGCTGTGAGTGCGACGCCTGCCGGGCGATTGCCGAGGGGCAGGACATCGACGTGCTCGAAATCGACGCCGCCAGCAACACGGGTGTGGACAACATCCGCGAGTTGCGGAGCAACACCGCGTACCGTCCGGCGCGCGCGCGGTACAAGGTCTACATCATCGACGAAGTACACATGCTCTCGACCGGAGCGTTCAACGCCCTGCTCAAGACGCTGGAAGAGCCGCCGGAGCACGTGAAATTCGTGCTCGCGACCACCGAAATTCAGAAGGTGCCGGCGACGATCCAAAGCCGCTGCCAGCGGTTCAATTTCCGGCACATCGGCCCCGAGGCGATTGCCAAGCGGCTGGTGGAGATTGCCCGCGAAGAGGGGGCGACCGCGGACGACGGGGTTGTGCAGCGTGTGGCGCGGCTGGCGAGCGGTTCGATGCGCGACGCGCTCAGCATTCTCGATCAGCTTCTGTCGCTGTCGCCGCAGAAGCTCGATGCGAAGGTGCTCGACGAGATTCTGCCGCTGGCGCAGGATGAGCGGATTTTCACGCTGCTGGCGCACGCCGCAGACGGGGATGCCGCCGCCGTGCTGACGGATCTGGACGGTCTACTCGGTGCGGGCCAGGGTTTGGAGGTCTTCTGCAACGACGCGATTGAGGTAGTGCGGACGTTGCTGCTGGTCCGCACGTGTGGCCCCGACGCCAGCATGGTGGACATCCCGGCGGGGGCGCGCGAAGAATACGTCAAGCTGGCGCAACAGTTTGAGCTCTCGCATTATGTGCAGATGATCCCGATGCTCGAGGAGCTGCGGCGAAACGTGCGGTTCAGCGGCGCCGGGCGGGCGCTGACCGAAGCGTTGATGGTGCGTTTCACCCGCATGCGCGCGTGGGCCTCGATCGAGCAGCTCTTGCGGCAACTTCCCACGGCCAGCGCGGCGACGCGAGCGGTGGGCGAAAAAAAAAAGCCCCTGACCACCGCGGCAGGTGACGGTGCGGGGGAAGCGACTGTAGCGTCGGCCCCCCGTCTGGGTGGTGTGGGCGTCCCGCCCGCAGTCGTAGCGTCGGCCCTCCGTGGCCGACGTATCGAGGCGGAAGCGCCCGCCCGCGCGGCCGACACGGCTGTGCCGCCCCTCGCC
>JAGVEP010000090.1 GCA_020058145.1 Phycisphaerae bacterium
ACGCGCCGCTCGCCCTGCGCAATCCGTTCGCTGAGCGCACTGAATTGTGTTTGCGCTGCCAGCAGCGCCGTCTCTGCCGCCTGGATCTGCTCGTCCAGCGCCTGCCGCGCGTGCTCCGCCTCCAGCGCCTCCGCATCGCGTGCCGCCAGCGCCGCGCGCGCTTCCTGGACACGCAGGGTCAGGCCGTCTACTTGCGTCTGCCCGCACACGCGTCCCTGCTCCAACTCGTGATACTCGGCCAGCGCGAACGAGCAGCGCAACTCGCGCAGCCGCGTATCGTATTGCTGGAAGCTCTTGGCCTTGCCCGCCGCCAGCCGCACGCTGCGCAGGCGTTTCTCCAATTCGTCCACCACGTCTTGCAGCCGCAGCAGGTTGGTCTGCGTGCGCTCCAGCTTGCGCTGCGCCTCGATCCGCCGGGCCTTGTAACGGCTGATGCCCGCGGCCTCCTCGAAGATCTCGCGCCGTTCGAGCGGATTGGCTTGCAGCAGCAGGTCCACCCGCCCCTGCTCGATCACGCTATAGGCATCCACCCCGACGCCGGTGTCGAGCAGCAATTCCTTGATGTCCTTGAGCCGGCAGGTCGTGCCCGCGAGCCGATACTCGCTCTCCCCGCTGCGGTAGAGGATGCGTGTGACGACGACTTCGTCCTGGTCGCTGCGCAGGACCGGCACGCGGTTGTCGAACGTCAGCGCCACCTCGGCAAAATGCGCGGGTTTGCGCGACCGTGAACCCGCGAAGATCACGTCCGACATTTTTCCCCCGCGCAGGCTGCGCGGCGACTGCTCCCCCAACACCCAGCGGACGGCGTCGAGCACGTTGCTCTTGCCGCAGCCGTTCGGGCCGACAATACACGTAATCCCGGGACCGAACTCGAATTCGGTTCGGTCCGCGAAACTCTTAAATCCGTTCAAGACGATGCGTTTCAGAAACACGAGCTGATCCGTGGCCGCCTGGCAACGACGACCGACCGTGGGGTACGTCACCGACCGCACCTACTACATCTTGTAGGCGGCCGGGGAGTATAGCCCAACAGATTGCCCCTTGCAAGTGCGGCGTGCCACAGATGAAACACAAAATGCAACGACGCGGAGCACGCAGAGCGACCAACGAGCCGCTCTGCGTACTCCGCATCGGCGTGGCTGAGGGGAGGCGGCGACTTAGCCGCCCAGCAGCCGGAGGATCGACTGGGTCGACTGGTTCGCCAGCGTGAGCACCGTGGTTCCGGCGTTAACCAGGATCTGGTCGCGTGCGAGCCTGGAGGTTTCGTAGGCGAAGTCCGCGTCGCGCAGTTGCGATTGTGCCGAAGTGAGATTCTCCGACGTGATGCTCAACTGGTTTATGTTGGTATCCAGCGTGTTGCGCTCGAACGAACCCAGTCGCCCGCGGAGCATTGATACCTGGTCGATGGCCCGCTGCACGATCTGGGACGCACTGTGGCGCGCCGCCGGGCCTTCGGAGAGCGCGTAGTCGCCGCCCGTCTTGATTTGTTCGAGGTACCCGAACTCGGCGCTGCCCAGTTGCGAGGCTCCGATGGCGTTGACGGCCAGATTGACCTGGAGGTTGTCGTTCACTTGCGGGCCGACCTGGAACAGCGCCCCGCCGCCCGTAATCGAGAACGTGGCCGCTGACACCCAGGTCGGTTTCACGTCCATTTCGAGGTCGATCAGCCGGTTCTTGATACTGATATGGTTGCCATCGGCCGCGGCCTGCGCACCGTTAATCGTCGCCACGGCGTTCGTGCCGTAGTCCGTGTCATCCTTGGTCGCCACCGTGTCGTAGTCGCGCGTGTCGAACGTGCCCCCACCGATCGGCTTGACTGAGACGAATCCCTTGGTGCCGTAGTTGCGGCTGGTGATGACCAATCCGGAGGTGGCGTGCATGTAGGCCGATACGCCGGTCGCGTCGGCCACCATGGCAATGGCATTCACGATGTCCGCAGCGGCCGTGCTGCCCGTGAACTGGAGAATCGTCGCGCCCTCGTTGCCGCGAATTTCGATCGTGACAGCGCTGGTGGCGGCGAGGCCGGCGAAAGGAAACCGCAAGCGCGCCTGTTGCGCGGCACTCTGCACCTCGACCGCGACGCCGACCGACGACCGCGTCCCGAATTGCGTGGCATGCACGTCGACGTCGCGCAGCTTGTCCGTCGGGATGCCGCTGGTCGTATAGGCCAGGGACCCATCGAGCAGCTTGCGGCCCGCGAAGGTGGTCGTGTTGGCGATGCGGGTGATGCTGTCGATCGCCGAGTCGATCTGGAGTTGGTTGGCCTTCATTTCGTCGTCGGAGAAGGCGCCTGTGTTGGAGGCCTCGACGATCTTGGCCTGGATGTCTTTGAGCAGGGAAGCGACCTCATCGAGCGCTCCCTCGGCCGTGGCAACAATGATCTTGGCCCGCTGGGTGTTGGAGACCGCCTGGGTCACGGCGCTGATTTCGGACCGCAGCCGTTCCGACACAATGAGCCCGGCCGGGTCATCCTTGCCGCGGCTGATGCGCAGTCCCGTACTCAGGTGCTGCATGGTCTCGTGCATGCCGCCATAGGCGTTGGTCAGGTTCCGCTGGGCGGTCAGCGCAGAGATGTTCGTGTTAATGCGCGCCATAAGCCACCCTCCTTGAACGGTTCGTGGCTAGAACGATGGTGTGAGACGGGGAAACTGGGGGTTGGAGAAGTTCGACGTTTAGCGGGCCGGGTTGTGCGGCCGGGCCTCCCGTTTCGCCGGGCCGGCCGGGGCCACGTCGTCCGGGTTCAAGCCCGCCGCCTTGCGGTTTTCGCGCTGGATGGCGTCGTAGACTTCCTTGCGATGGACACTGATCTCGGCCGGCGCCTCGATCCCGAGGCGCACCTTGTCTCCCCGGATGTCGACGACCGTGATCTGCACGTTGTCGCCGATGATGATTGATTCGTCGCGTTGTCTTGAGAGCACCAACATCCGCGGCTCCTTCCTGGATAGTGCCGATGCGTCGCGCGACAGGAACCAACCCGGACGCGGCTCCGTCCGCCCGCGCGCTCCCCGGCGCGGGGCAGACAGACGCCGACGTTGTCCGGCCGTCCTGGCCCGATTCCTGCCATCCGTGAACGTGATCTACGCCCATGAGCATTATAACGCACTCGGCTTGTGCTTTGCCACCGAAAACTCAGGCCGTCTTGGCCAATGGCCGGGCGGCCTCCAGCGGGACCAGGACCTGCCGGGTCCCATAGCGTCTGTCCGTCAGCACCATCTGTTTGGCCCGCAGCGATGGCGTGCCGACGACCAGCGGCCCCAGCAGATTGCCCGTCAGGCACCCGGAGACCTTGTTCACGATCACCAGCACCTGGCAGTCCGCGAGGTCGCGCAGGTCCAGCAGCTCCAGGTCATCCGGCCGCACCGGCACCTCGTAGTCCGGTACGAACGTCCGCGGGTCACACACCAGAAACGCGAGGCCCGGCTCGTCCACCGCCTGCAACCAGTAGAACACCGGGTCGGGACACGTGTGTACCAGCGTGTAACGCCGCTGGTGCGGAAACCCGAGTAGTCCCTCGTGGAACGTGAAGATGCGGCTGTCGTCCACCTCCAGGGGTCCAAAACGGCTCGTTTCGACGTGCATACCAGGGGCTCCAGTGGCTCGGGACCATCGTGTTCGCGCGCCGGGCGGTCGGCCGCCGTCGGCCGACTGTCCACTACTTCCGTCCGACACACCGGGCGCATCCCACGCCCGACCCGCACTCCGCGGGTCAACCAGGATCGCGGGGGCCGAGCCACCGGCCGAGCCGCGCGCCGTGTTTCGTTTGCTTTCCCATCCGGAGAGTGAGCCGCCGAGCAGCCCTGTGGCGCGGCAGCCCGGCTTAGCGCAGGTAGTCCAACACCGACATACTCGTAACGCGTGCCGCGATGCTGAGATTCGCTTGCAAGGCCATCTGAAGCTGTTGGAAGCGCACCGCGGCTGCGGTGAAATCCACGTCTTGCACGTCGCTGATCAGCGTCTTCGTCGCGTCAGCCTCGGCGTCGACCCGCGTCGTGCGGTCGGCCAGCGCTTTGGCCTGCGAGGCCATGCGTCCCTGAACGACCTGCATCTGTTTCAAAACGCGGTCCAGTCGCTCGCCGGCGATGGTCAGCGTGGTGCGGTCATCGCGTTGCAGAGCCTCGCGCAGCTCGAACAGCGCGGTAAACGGGCTGTCGGCCCGCTGCGGATTCACGTCGCGTCCCGTG
This sequence comes from Phycisphaerae bacterium, assembly GCA_020058145.1. GTDB lineage: Bacteria > Planctomycetota > Phycisphaerae > UBA1845 > Fen-1342 > JAGVEP01. The sequence goes on from JAGVEP010000090.1 coordinate 4,182, forward strand.
AGCACCTGCCCAGCGACCGCCTCGTCAAGTCCCAAATCGTGCAGCGCCGGCGAGTCGCTCAGGGCCGCGACGGTGAACGCGCCCGGACCAAACGTCGTGTCGGTCAGCACCAAGCCGTTACCTTGCGCCGCCAGGGTCGCCTGCAGCGCGTTGCCACCGGCCGCGTTGAGCCGATCGAGTACGTCCTGAAGCGTGGCGGCGCCCGCCAGGCTCACGTCAATTACCGTGCCGTCCGAGGTAGTGATCCGCAGGTCGCCCCCCGCGACCGTCTCCACGCCGCGGCGGCCGTTCAGATCGCTGAGCCGCGTCCCCGCGTACAGAGTGCGCACACCCAGCACAGTGGCCGCCTGACCACCGTTCTCTTCGATTGAAAAATTTGTCCCCGCGACGCGGCTGCGGATTTCCAGATGTTGGCCGTCGTCCGCGATGCGTGCCCAGGCTCCCACGCCCGCCGAGTTGATGCGCTGGAGGACTTCTTCGATCGTCTGGGCGTCGTCGAGCGAGATGGTCGCGCTCTGGCCGCCGTTGCGAATAACCAGGCCGCCGCTCAGATCGAGCCCCACGCCGCCGCCCAAGGCGGAAAGCGGCGTGCGCGTCGTCAGGCGCGGCTGCAGCGGGTCGCCGTCGCGGGCGTCGGTGAAAGCACCGAGCAGCCCGAGGTCCGCCGCCATGCGACCGCCTTCGACCTCGCGCACGATCACTTGCTGCCCGGTTTCGCCGACGCTCCGGATGGTGATGCCGCGTGCCCCCAGACTGGCGCGCAGGTCCGCGGGCAGGCCCGCGTTGAGTTTGTCAACGAGGTCGCCGACGGTGGCCGACCCGGTCAGGTCAATGTCCACGTCGCCGCTCTGCCGGCTCAGCCGAATTCGTCCGAGCTCCACGCCGCGGCCCAGCGCACCGTCCAGGTCGACGATGCGTGTGTCCAGGGTCAGGGCCGGATCCAGGTCAACCGTTCCCAGCACCGTGGTCGCACCGGCCCCGAAGAAATCTACGCCGGGAACAGTGAAGGACTCCTGCGTGCCGTCGGTATCCACGAGCGCTGACTGCGGGTTGCCGTTGCCGTTGTAGACCACCCCCCCCAGACCAAGCTCGAACGGCGCCGTGGTCTCCTGACCGCTGAAGAGATACGTGTTCAAGTGCCGCCGATTCGCCAAGGCCACCATCTGCGAAAGCAGCGCATCGACCACCGGCGTCAAGGCCTGCCGCTCCTCAGGCGAGAGCGTGTCGCCGATGGACTGAATGGCCAGCGTGTGCGCCTCGGTGGCCAGACTAAGCGCATCTTGCATCGCCGCATCGGCCTGGTTGGCCACCGCCTCGACCTGCCCGAGATTCGTCTTGACCTGGTGAATCTGGCCCAGGCGGCGCTGCAGGCCCAACGAGTGCCTGGCCCCCACAGGATCCTGGCTCGGCTGCGTGAAGCGCAGGCCCGTCGCGAGCTGGTTCTGCACGTCGTACAGCCCCACCTGATTGCGCCGCAGCGCTTGCAGCATGTTCTGCGTCCGCAGGTTCAGGCTCACGCGTGCCAGGTTGACGGCCGAGATGCTCATCCTTGTCTCTTTGACATCCAGGCGGTGGTCCAGGCCCGCCGCAGGGTCTAACGCAACATGGCCAAGACCGAATCCGAGAGGGTCTGTAGCACGCTCACAAAGCGGCTGGCGCCCTGAAAGGCCTGTTCGTACTGGGTGAGTTTGAGCGCTTCCTCGTCGAGGCTGACGCCGCTCGTCGCCTCGCGCTGGGCATACAAACTGTCGTACACGGTGCTGGCGGCCTGGTACTCGTTGTCGGCGGTCTGAATGTCGGTCGCCAGCCGGCCGATCATGCTCTCGTGGAAATCGAGCAGGCTGGTGCCGGTCAGCAAGGTGCTCGTTTGCCCCCCTACCGCAGCCAGCGTGCCTGCGTTGCTGCCGTCCCCGGCCGCCCCGCTCGCCGACGCCGCCAGCAGCCGCGTGTCGCTTTGCACGGTGGAATTGACGGCGATGGTGGCGGCATCCGTTCCGTCGAAGAACGTGCCGACGCCCAGGCTCGCCAGAGCATGGGAGCTGTCCTGCGAAAACGTGATCTCGTAGCCGGAATCCAGCGCCAAATTGAGCCGGTTATCGCCGGTGACGCTCGCCGTCACGTGCGGCAGGTTGCCCAGTGCCGCCGCGAGCGAATTGAGGGTGGTATCGTCGTTGTTGAGGCCGTCGAGATCGACTTCGATCATCCGCGTTGTGACCTGGCCCGTAACCTGGTCGCGGATGTGCGCCAGGAACGTGCCGTTCTGCACCGGGAACGTCAGGCTCGCCGCGGTCGAATTGAGTGCCGCAGCGGCGTCCTGCACCGCATACGTACCGGTAACGTTGGTGTAGCCCACCAGCCCCTGTCCCTGCGTGTGGGCCTTGTTGACCTCGTAAATCAGCGCGCCGGCAAGCTGGTCCAGCTTGTTGAGTTGTCCGACCAGTTGGGTATCGCGGGCCGCGAGCGTCGCGCCCAGCCGACCGCCACGCAGCAGGACCGTCCCGCCGTTGTCGGCGAACCGCACCGTGACGCGCTCCAGACCATCTTTGAGCTGTGTGCGCGTCGTCAGGCCACGCGAGCGGGCGAAGTCGACCAGCGGCTCGCTGCCGACGTAGACGTTGACGACCCCGTTGTCCTGCTCGCGGGTTTGAATCTCCATCAGCTCGCCCAGGTCGCGCAACAGACTATCGCGGCGGTCGCGCAGCGCTCCGGCACCACCCGGCGACCGCGCTTCCGAGGTCACGATTTGCTGGTTCAGCTTGGCGATCTCGGACGCCATCTGATTGGCCTTGTCCGTCATCTGCGCGGCCGAGTCGTTCAGGTCCTTGGCATGCGTCAGCAGCCCGGAACGCAGCCGGTGCAGCGCACTGACCAAACCGTTCGCGCTGGCCAGCACCAGGTCGCGCGTGGTCGTTTCGGTCGGGTCGATTTGCAGACTGCTGAAGCTCTCGAAGAGCGCGTTGAGTTGCGTCGAAAGATCGTAGTCCGTCAGCTCGTTGTACATGGACTCAATTTGACTGAGCGCCTGGTACGTCGTCTCGGCACCGCCCTTATCCCCCAGGGCCAGGCGCAAGCGCGCGTTCAGGGCCTCGTCGACGTGCCGTTCGAGGCCGGCGACGTTGACACCCGTGCCGGGCGAGAGCCCCATATCCGTCGCCCCACTGGTCATGGCCTCCAGGCGACCAGACTGCCGCGTGTAGTCGGGGTTACCGACGTTGGCAATGTTCTGCCCCGTCACCGCGACCGCGGTCTGATAGGCAGCCAGTGCGCTGCGTCCGATCTGAAATGCTGCGCCTAAAATCGCCACAATCTCACCCGACTGCGTCAATAAGTCGTCGCGAAAGACCGCCGGCCTGTCGGCCACGCGGACCGTAGAGTGCCGCTTCCGGCGGCGCTCCGGCGAGGTCGGCGACCACGCCGCGGAGATGCATTTGCAGCTTGCGTGCCACCTCGCCGGCCAGACCGTTTTTTCTCTGCAAATCGGCCGCCGTCTGCCGCACAGCCTCCCCGCGGGCCCGCAGAAGCGAGGCGGCGGGCTCCGGCAGGCGGCTGGTCACGTCCGTCAGCGTAGCCCGGAGCGGCTGCGGACACTGCAAAGCCTGCGCGACGCGCGCAAGAAGTGCCTTGTGCCGCTGCT
>JAGVEP010000364.1 GCA_020058145.1 Phycisphaerae bacterium
ATCAAGGACGATTGGACCGCACAACTCAGCGCAGAACACCTCACCCGCCTCTGCCGGGAGGCCGGCAGCACCTGGCGCTGCCGGACGCTGACGCCAGTCGTGACGATTTACGTGTTTCTCTTGCAGGTCCTCCACGGCAACACGGCCATGACGAACCTGCCCCGCCTGAGCGGCAAACGCTTCACGCCCGCAGCCTACTGCCAGGCCCGGAAGCGCGTACCACTGGCGGTCCTGCGACGCCTGCTGCACGAGACCGGCGTCCCGCTGCGGGCCCTTGACAGGCCCCGGGCATGTCAAGGGCGGGCCGGAACGCGGGGCGATTCCCGCTGGCACGGCCACCGCACCTGGCTGGTGGACGGCTCGTCCTGCTCCATGCCCGACACGCCGGCGTTGCGGAAACACTTCGGCCAGCCCAGCGGCCAGAAGCAAGGTTGCGGCTTCCCCGTCGCCCACTTGCTGGTACTGTTCGACGGCGGTCGCGGCCGGCTGCTGGACGTGCTGGTTTCGTCCTGGCGCCTGCACGACCTGACCCGCGTGGCCGAACTGCACGCCTGGCTGCAGCCGGGCGACGTACTGGTCGCGGATCGCGGCTTCTGCTCCTACGCTCATTTAGCCCTGCTTTTCCAGCAAAACGTGTTCGCGGTGCTGCGCCTGCACCAGGCCCAAATTGTCGACTTCCGGCCACGCCGCCCGGCCGCCGCGCCGGGCGGCGAAAAGGGCCGGCCGCGTTCGACTTGGCTGGCGCGCTGCGGCCGACAGGATCAACTGGTCCTGTGGCCCCGGCCGGCGACCGTCTCGCGCACCATGACCGCGGCGCAACATGCGGCGCTGCCGGAACACCTGGTCGTGCGTGAACTGCGTTATCGCGTCGGCACGCCCGGCTTCCGTACCCGACAGATCACGCTAGTCACGACGCTGCTCGATCCGCAGCGCTACCCGGCGGAGGTGGTGGCGGACCTGTACCGGCAGCGCTGGCAGGTCGAGACGAACCTGCGGTACTTGAAGCAGACGCTCGGGCTGGCCGTCTTACACAGTCAAACGGTCGCGGGCGTGGAGAAAGAAATTCTGGTCTTCGCCCTGGTCTACAACCTGGTGCAAAGCGCCCGGGCCGGCGCCGCCGCGGCCCAAGGTGTGCCGCACGAACGGATCAGCTTCGTGGACGCGCTGCGGCAGCTCCGCTGGCCGCCGGCCACCCCCGCGCCGCCCGATTTGTGGGTCAACCCCCACCGTCCCAACCGCTACGAGCCGCGCGTTCGCAAACGCCGTCCGCCGGGATATCCGCTCATGACCCAGCCCCGCGCCGCCCTACGTAAAGCCTTGCGGAGAAAACAAGATGCAGCTTAAGTTAATGCCATTCGGGACAGTCACCTATTTCGTGTGACTGAAATAGGTGACTGTCCCTATTCTATTTTATTTCCCTATTTTCCTTATTTTCCTCTATTTCCCTTCTAACCCTCACATCCCAATGCGTTTCGGACGACCACAGCATTTCTTCCATTTCTTTCGGCTGCCACACGGACAAGGTTCGTTGCGACCCGCAGAGGTGCTGACCAGCCCACGTCGAAACATGTATTGTTGCAATTTCATCGCTTTGAACTCCGCGGCCTCATGCGGACTCCAAGTCTGCAGGCGATCCTGTTTCCAAAATGTGGTTGGCCACTCCTGCTCGAATCTCGGCAGTAGGTGGGCATAGTAGCTGAAGTCCCGAAGTGTGTGTCGGACTGCTCGCCGCATAGCTTGACGACCGTAGCCTTCAATCTCCATCAATGGTGCTATAGGGTCAACATTCGTGATCAGAAGGTTGCTATACGCATTGTGGTGCACAAACTCGCATAACCGCTTATAATCGGTCTCTATGTCCCTTAGCCGTTCGTCCTTCTTGGCCGCCCGTTGAATACAGGTTACGACGTTCGTTACTGTAAAGTCTGTGTTATCCTGTTCGTCATAGATGTTTGGCGGCTGTACTGGATCAGGATCGCCTCTTTCTGACTCGATCAATGTCCGAAGGACTTCGCACCGATTGCCCCAGAGAAATTGAATCAGGATGCGATCAAATGTTTCCGCCCTCTGATAACGGTCAGTGACCGTAGCCTCCGCGTCCTTGAGTCTGTCAGTCATGTGCCAAACCGTTGCGACCAGTTCAATCAGAGAGCGGGTAGTGCCGAAGGGAGAATATGGGTCCGCTGCGGCAAGTCCGTGGATATAGGCGCGGATCAAGTAGCCGAGCTTTAGTGTCTGGTACGCGACGGAGTGCAGCATGCGTGCGGATATCACGCTCACTGCATATTCTTCCTTTGCGGCATCACCATGGCGGTGGTCGATCTGACATGTCAGGACCGGGACGTTCGTCTTAAAAGAAGGCGTAAGTGGCAAGGTGTCGTTATGCAACGCAACAAGTGCATTTAGTTGTTCAAGCAGTCCGCAGTCGCGTGCGAGCATAATTTCAGTTTCTGACAGTTTGATTGTGGGCATGGTCAAAGTGCTCATTCCGACACTCCCGTTCGAAGCATCGATCTTGCCCGAGTCTTAAAGAAGTCTTAAATAGGGACAGTCACCTATTGTGTGACTGAAATGGGTGACTGTCCCTATGGTCTCTATTTTCTCTACATTGTCGAGAGCATTCGATTCCTGCATGAACGCCTTTTCGGCGTTCACTCGTCATAGAAGACCGTGTTGCCAATCCGCGTGGCCGTCGTCCCGTCATTGAAGAATGTGTGGTTGCCAATCCGCGTGGCCGTCGTCCCGTCATTGAAGAACGTGAAGTTGCCAATTCGCGTGGCCGTCGTCCCGTCATTGAAGAATGTGTGGTTGCCAATCTGCGTGGCCGTCGTCCCGTCATTGAAGAATGTGTGGTTGCCAATCTGCTGCGCCGTGGAGCCATCGCTAAAGAACCAAGCGTTGCCCACGCGCTGAGCGGTCACTCCGTTGCTCAAGAAAATTGTGTTGTCAGGCACGCGGCCACTCACCTCGGCGCGACCGTGACGCGCGTAACCACCATAATCAGGAGAAGGGGTGGATGAAACGCAGCCACACGTAGCGAAGAGCGAGACAAGAGCGAATGAACGCCATGTTCTCATGCCGACACCTCGAAGTGCTTTGATCTGCGATTCTCATCGATGATAGCGGATCAGCTGTAATACCGCTAGCAGTCCGGTGCAAAAGTCGCTTGACGCATACGGTATGAAGGTGACGGTTATGATGATGCTCGGCATGCGGAAACGCAACCGCATGCTCGGGTCTGCCTGTATAGGTCTCGGATTCGAAAAACTGCCAGAAAAGCGCCAGTGGTGGTTTCGCAACTGTCCTATTCACAAACAGTTACATCAAACCGGTCTTCTCCGGCAGCTTCCCAAGCTGGACGCCACTACGGCGGTGCGGTACGACCTACAACATGCCAGCGCACCATAATCTCCGCAATCCGCTCCGCCGCCCGCCCATCCCATAGCTCCGGCACCCGCGGCGTCACTTTCCCCGCCTGCACGCGACGATACGCCGCCAGAATTCGCTCGGGAGACATGCCGACGACCTGGTTTGTCCCGTGTTCCGCGGTCACCGGGCGCTCAGTATTCGCCCGCAGCGTCAGGCACGGCACGCCCAGAACGGTCGTCTCTTCCTGAATGCCGCCGGAATCGGTGAGCACGACCGCAGCCCGGCTCATCAACTTGAGAAAATCGAGGTAACCCAGCGGATCGATAATCCGCATCCCGGGCATGGCGGCGAGCCGACCGGCCAGCCCGCTGCGCTCCAGGTTGCCGCGCGTCCGCGGATGCACCGGGAACACCAGCGGCGTTTCGGCTTGAATTTCCTGCAACGCGTCGAGAATCCCCGCCAGAACCCGCGGATCGTCAACATTCGACGGCCGGTGCAGCGTCAGCACGCCATACTTCTGCGGCGACAGCTTCAGTCGCTCCAGGACGTCGGATTTTTCCGCCATTTCGCGGTGCGCGAGGAGTGTGTCGATCATCACATTGCCGACGAGGTGGATTTTCTCGCGCGCCACGCCCTCGTGCAGCAAGTTCTCGACGCCCGCCGGCTCGGTGACGAACAGCAATTCGCTGATGGCGTCGGTGAGCACCCGGTTAACCTCCTCCGGCATCGTCCGGTCGAAGCTCCGCAGGCCCGCCTCGACGTGAATCAGCGGCACCTGGAGCTTCGCCGCCACCAGCCCGCACGCGATCGTCGAATTCACGTCGCCGACTACCAGCACGGCGTCGGGCTTCTCCTCCAGCACCACCGGCTCGAAGCGCTGCATGATGAGCCCCGTCTGAACGGCGTGCGACGCGCTGCCGACCTCGAGGTTGATGTCCGGCCGCGGGATGTGCAGGTCGTCGAAAAAAGACCTGCTCATCGCGTCGTCGTAGTGCTGGCCGGTGTGGACGATGCGGGCGTCGATCTCCGGCCGCTGCGCGAACGCGCGCATCAGCGGGGCGATCTTCATGAAGTTCGGACGGGCACCGCAGATGTTGATTACTTTCACGCCGTCTTCCTTATCGGCCGTCGGCCCGCCACCGGCTCGTCGGGGTCGGGGGACCTACACTTCCCGACACTCGGTGCGTGGGCAGCCATATCGCCGAATGGTACTATCCGCTGTCCCGCCGGCCAAACGGAGAGCCGGTGCTTGCCAACCTTCTAACCCGCGAGCATGCTCATGATTTCCCAGCGACTGTCAATCGTCCCGCTCTGCCTCGCGTCTGCCGCCGTCCTCGCCAGCCCGCCCCGCCGCGGCGATTTCCCCACCTACGGCCTGCTGCCCAAGGAGGATACCGGCGCCCTGCGGTTCCTCGCGGAGCATCCCGACTACGACGGCCGCGGCGTCGTGGTCGCCATCTTCGACACCGGCGTCGATCCCGGCGCCCCCGGCCTCCAGATCACTAGCGACGGCCGATCCAAAATCGTCGATATGGTGGACGGCACCGGCAGCGGCGATGTGGACACCTCCGCCGTCGTCGAGGCCCAGGACGGCGCGATCACCGGCCTCACTGGCCGAACGCTCCAAGTCGATCCGAACTGGTCCAACCCCACCGACAAGTACCACGTCGGCCTCAAGCGCGCCTATGAGCTGTTCCCCGGCGAGCTCGTCGGCCGCCTGACCGCCAAACACCGCGAGAAGTGGGACGAGCAGCAACGCGTCGCCACCACAGCACTGGAGCAGCAACTCGCCGCCTGGGACACCACCCACGCCAGCCCGTCCAAAGACCAGAAGAAGGAACGCGAGGAAATCGAGACCCGCCTGGAGCAGCTCAAGAGCCTCCAGGAGCACTTCGAAGACCCCGGCCCCATTTTCGACTGCGTCGTCTTTCACGACGGCCAGGTCTGGCGGGCCGTGCTGGACACCAACGAAAACGGCGACTTGGCCGAGGAAAAGTTGATGACCAACTACCGGCTCGAACACCAGTGGAGCACGTTCAGCAGCGATGATCTGTTGAACTATGCCCTCAACATCTACGACGACGGCGACCTGCTTTCCATCGTCTGCGATGTCGGCTCGCACGGCACCCACGTCGCCGGCATCGTCGCCGCGAATTTCCCCGACCAGCCCGAACTCAACGGCCTCGCCCCGGGCGCCCAACTGGTCGCCGTCAAAATCGGCGACCCGCGGCTCGATGGCAACTCCTGCGCCACCGGCGAAATCCGCGGCTGCATCGCCGTCCTCCAGAACCACGCCGACCTCATCAATCAGAGCTTCGGCGAACCCTCCGCCGACCCCGATATCGGCCGCAACAGCGAAATCTACTCCGAAATTGTGAACCGCTACGGCGTCATCTACGTCTCCAGTGCCGGCAACGAGGGCCCCGCCCTCTCGACCGTCGGCTATCCGGGGTCAAGCACCGAAGCGCTCCTCGCCGTCGGGGCTTACATTTCCGCCGAGATGATGGAAACGCAGTATTCGCTACGGGCACCCTATGGCCCAAACCTGTACACCTGGACCACCCGCGGACCCAGCACCGATGGATCGCTGGCGGTAAAATTCTCTGCCCCCGGCGGTGCGATCAGCCCCGTGCCGAACTGGACGCTGCAACGCGAAGCCCAGATGAACGGCACGTCGATGGCCTCGCCTAATGCCTGCGGTAACATCGCTCTGCTGCTGTCCGCCCTGAAAGCTGAAAAGGTCGCGTATTCGCCGCACCGCATTCGCCGCGCGCTTGAAAACACCGCGGTGCCCGTGCCAAACGTGGACATCTTCGGCCAGGGCCGCGGCCTGATCCAGATCGATCGCGCCTACGAGTACGTCAAGAAGTTCGCGGCCTATGCCGACCAGGACCTCCGCTTTGACGTGCGGATTCCCGACCGCGGCAACGCCCGCGGCATCTATCTGCGCGAGCCGCAGGAGACCGAGCAGCCGCTCGAAACCAGCCTCAACGTCCACCCCATCTTCCACCACGACGCCGACAACCACGACAAAGTCGACTTCGAAATGCGCATCGCGCTCGAAAGCACCGCCCGCTGGGTCGAATGTGCCGATCACCTGATGCTGATGGCGGGCGGACGGCGTATGGGAATTAAGATCGACCCGACTCACCTTCCGACCGGCGTTCATTACGCCGAAATCCGCGGCTACGACGCCGCCAGCCCCGAGCGCGGGCCGCTGTTCCGCGTGCCAATTACCGTCGTGCGGCCCGAACACGTCGACCGCGACGAATACAAGTGGTCGGAGACGCTCGCGTTCGAGCCCGCCCAGATCGAACGCCGCTTCTTCGCCGTTCCGCCGGGCGCAACGTGGGCCGACGTGCGCATCCGTCGGCTCGACACCGCGGAGCCGCGGACCATCATTCTGCAAACCGCGCAGCTCGTCCCTGGCTTCCGTCTCGACGACCACCAATTCGAGGAATACCTCCGGCTCGGCAGCGGCGCGGACGAGACCCGCAACTTCAAAGTCGTCGCCGGCCGCACGCTCGAAGTCTGCCTGGCCCAGTTCTGGTCCAGCCTCGGCGAGTGCGAGTGCGAAGTCGAGCTGACCTTCCACGGAATCATCGCCGATCCCAGCGGTCTGTCCGTTGATGGCAGTGAAATCGCCACGCGCCTCAATCTCGCCACGCCGTTGCGCAAAGAGCGTGTCGCCCCGTCGGCATCACTCGACACACTCCGCCGCCCCATCCGGCCGAGCAAAGCCGATATCCGGCCCCTCGTCGGCGAGCGCGACCGGCTGCCCGAGGAGCGGCAAATCCACGAACTGGTCCTGACGTACGAATTCAAATTGGATAGCGACACCTCCGTCACGCCGCGCGTCGCCCTGGCAAACATCAAGGAATACCAGGAAGCCTGGCAATCCAGCCTGTACCTCATCTTCGATTCGTCCAAACGCGTCGTGACGCGCTGGGGCCTCTGGCCGCGGGCGGTGAGCCTGAGCAAGGGCGATTACGTGCTCAAGTTCCACCTGCGGCACGACAACCGGGCGCAGCTCGAGCAGGTCAAAGAGCTCGTCCTGCTGCTCGACCAGGCGCTCAGCAAGTCCGTCAGCCTCGACCTGCACACCGACCCGGACGACGCGCTCGCCGGCGGCAGCAAGTTCGGCACGAAGACGCTCGCCAAAGGCGCGCGGGCTGTCGCCTGGGTCGCCAGCCTGCCTGCCGACAAGCTGCCGAAGTCGGCCCAGCCTGGCGATCTGCTGCTCGGTACGCTGACGCTCGCCGCCGCCGACGCCAAACGCGCCAGCGGCGTTCCGGTGCTATACGCCGTGCCACCCAAGCCCGCGGAGAGCAAGCAGAAGGACAAAGATGCCGGGGGCGACAAAGACAAGGACGAGCGCACCGCCGAGCAGAAATGCGCCGAGGCGATCCGCGATGCCAAGGTCGCCCAACTCGCCAAGCTGCACGGCGAGAACGAGGCCGCAGTCTTCGACCGTCTCGCCGCCGAAATTCTGGCGGATTTCCCGAACCACCTGCCGGTTTTTGTCGAGCAACTCAAGCGGGCCGACGGCAAGCAGCGCGACGAACACCTGCGCGATGTTGTGGATGCGGCCGACCGCCTCAGCGCGTTGATTGACCAGGATAAGCTCGCCGCGCACTACGGCCTGAAGCTCGATCCCGACGACCAGGACGCGGCCAAGGTTCACAAGGAGATGGAAAAGCAGAAAACCGCCCTCGTCGACGCGCTGCACCGCAAAGCACGGGCTTTGCTCGATCTGTCGGCCAAGTCGGACACGGACGCAAGTCCCATCGAGCAGTTCGAGCAAGCCTACAGCGCGCTGCAAAAGTGGGTTGACACCACCGCCGGCGACTACCTGACCTTGCACATCGACCGCGAGATCCAGCGCGGCCGCCTCGGCCAAGCGCTGAAGCTGCTCAGCGGCAAAATCGCGGACGCCAAGCAGGACAAGGACCTGTACAACCGCCGCATCAAGCTGCTCGACCAGCTCGGCTGGCCCCAGTGGCGGCAGTACGAGGAAAAATGGCACCTCCTGCGCTTCCCGGAGAAATACCCACCGTTCTGAACTGTCGTCCCTCGGGAGGGCGAGGCTCCTGCCGAGCCGTGTAGCGTCGGCCCTCCGTGGCCGACGTAGTAGCGTCGGGCCTCCGAGCCCGACGCAGCTTACACGGCCTGTCACTGTCCCCGCGTGAGCGGATCTTCGAGCCCGAGCCCCTGCCAGAACACCGGCACCCCATGGCACGCGCCGCACAGCAAAGCCTTCGATTTCGGCGGAATCTGGTGGCTAATGCGCAAGTATGTCACCGTGTCCACAAAGCCGTACGAGCCGCTGTAGGACACGCCGGTATACGCGGCCCCTTCACGCAGCGCCGCGTCCCAATCGTACTTGTCCCAGAACGCCTCCGGACCCGCCGCACTGCCAAACAGGTGCGGCACGAGCAGACGGCGGTTCACCGTATCCACCGGCTGCCGGCCGACGAACTTCTTGAACGGATGAACCTTCGCATTCGGGTCGCTCGCAGCGCCCATGGGCTCGGCCATGATGACGGGCTCGGCCGCCGTCCCCGCCACCATGTACGTATCATCCACTCCAACGATCAGCCGCCGCCAGTTGCCGTTGAACCAGCGGAACTCGGGCTTCACATCCTGTGCCCACGCCAGCGTTCCCAGATTCTTGTCGTACGTGGGCTGTCCGAGCGCGTCGGTCGGGATGGGGTCCACGTCGCGGCCCGCGGTGTCCCAATACCACGCCGTCAACGTCGGTTTGCCGCGCGCAAACGTCGGAATATGGCAGCTTTCGCACGCCACACGGTCCAGGTGCGGCTCAATCAGGCTGTCCAGCGGCGGGTTCGTCGTGTGCATGCCGCTCGCGCCATGACACCGCGTGCATTTCGCCGGCTCGCCGCCCTCGTCCACCGAGTGCAAGCTAAAGCCCGCGAGCCCGTGCTTTTGCTGCGTATGACACTGCTGACAGGCGAAATCGAGCCCGCCCATGTGTACGTCCAGGTCGCGCGTCGGGTGAAGCAGGTCGGACGACAAGTCGCCATGCTTCACGTTGTCCCCGCCGTCGGCGTAGAAGTGGCACGCGCCGCAGTTCGCCCGGCTCGGTTTGCCGATGTTGTACACCACCTCCCGCTGAAGTTCGGCCAAGCTGGCGAGCACCAACTGCCCATCGCGCCATAGTGCGGCCTGCCCGCCTCCTCCCCCGGCGGTGGGGTGCTTGCCGTACGTGCCGGTGGTGTCATGGCACACAAAGCAGTCCACGCTCGCTGGGCTGGTAAAATCGAACGTCTTGTCCGTGTAGTCGTAGCTGGGGTGGCACTGCGAACAGCGGGCCTCATTCGACGCCACGCCCGGAAAGAAGCTGCTGAGCAGGTCCCGCTTGCCGTTCGTCTCAGTTTCGTGCCCAACGACATGCACGGAGGTGCCCGACCACTTCCAGTGCCCCGTCGCCAGCAAGTTCTGGGCGATGTTCGCGTGGCAAACCTGGCAGCTCGCGGGTCCCTGGTACCCGGTGGGCAGGATTTCGGTGAATACCTGCTCGTGAAACGTCTTAGCCGGGGCGTTTCCATCGTCAATGGGCGGACTATTCGCGTCGTCACGTCTCGGCAACTGTGCAATCGGGGGACAGCCGGTGACGAGCGCGGCGCTCACGGCACACAGGCTCACCACCGCCAGGCGAACGCGGATCAACATCGCTCGTGCTCCAAGGACGCCGGCGAATTGTACAACAACAAACAGGGCAAGGACGAGTCCTTGCCCTGTTTGGGGAGCCATCAGGAACCGTCGGGCATCCACACGCGACGCGGATGCCCCCGGTGGCCTGTTAGGGAAGCTAACGCAACATGTGACTCAACTCAATCGAGAACACGGCGCCGTCGCCGTGGCAGGTCGCGCAGGCTTCGATGCCCGGCTCGCCCGGCACAGTGTTGGCCAGCGTGTTGAGCGCTGCGTGCGCCACCGCCGCCGCCGAATCGTGGCATGACGTGCATGCCACCTGCCAGATATTCACGTCTGTACGCTCGATCGGAGCCTTCCAAGCGTCCGTGGCGTGGCAGAACGCGCAGTTCTTCGGGCCGTCTGGCATAACGGGTGTAAACGCGGTCGAGAAGTCGATCACGTTGTTCCCGAAGCCGATGATGTCATATTTCCCGCCGTTTTGCACGACGCTCAGGTCACGGGCCGAGTGGATCTTGTGGATCATGATCTTGAAGTCGATTGAATCGGGCTCGGGCGCCTGCGTCTGGCCGGTCGCGGGCGTCGGCCGGTCCTCGGCCCCGCCGGTATGGCACATCACGCAGTTTTCGACGCCCTTGCGACCGCCGCCGTGGATACGCAGGTCGCCGTGGCAGGCATTGCACTTGGCGTCCGTCACGAAGCCGGGGTACGCCGCCGCAGTGCCCGCCGAGCCCACGCGAATCGGGAACAGTCCAGGCGGTGTGACCTCGCGATAATTCACGCCCTCGACCGTGATCTGGCGATAGCCGTAGACCATCACGGTGTAGCTGCCGGCAGCCAAGGGCCGGCCGCTCAATTCACCCCACCCACCGGCGTAGGTGTACGCGGTCGAGTCGTTCAGCGGGGCCGGGTAGTTCGCCGGGAGGATGGCGGGACTGGTGTACACGAACGGCCCATTGCCGGTGGCGGAGGCGCCGCCCGTCATGGTGACCGTACCATTGGTCGCCGTGCTCTTGATGGCGGCTGCCGAGGAAGAGGTCGGCAGAATGTGCTGGTAGTTCTCCACCGGACCGGCCAGAACGAAGCTAACCGACCACATGCCTTCCATGGGTATAGGGTTGTTGTTCTTGTCGACCATCCGGAACGTCACCACGGGCGTATCCGTGCCCGGCTGGAAAAAGGCGGTACCACCGCCCGTAGCGCCCGTCACCGAGTCGACGATGACCCGCGGGACGATGAGATTGGCGTCCCGGTACAGAATCGGCACGTGATTGGTGGCAACATCGTTTGCCAGGCCTGCCGCGTGGCAATATATGCAGGAGCCATCCGCAAAACCGTGCGGGACGCCGCCCGGCGCGATGCGGAAGGCGGCGTCGCCGAGCTGCGCCTTGGTCAGCGTGCCGGCCAGGACACTGGCGTTGTTCGGGTCGAGGCGGGTTCCGGCGGTGAAGTCCATGTCGTCGTGGCAGCTTAGACAGCGGGCCTGGATCAGATTCTCGTTCGCGTAGATTTCGGCTGCCTGCGCCGCACCTTCGTGGCACACATGACAATTCCGCGTCTGCAGGTTGAACCCGGTGCCGCCCGGCATGAACGGGAAGGCCACGTCGGAATAGTCATGGACCGCTTCGCCGAACCCGATCACTTCGTACAAATACGGGTCGGTGCCATTGGTCGTGGCTTTCACGCGCGGCAGATCGTTGCCGCGGTGCAGCCGGTGGATTAGATCGTTGAACTCAATCGACACGCCGGGCGTCGCCTTTTCCGGATCGGCCGAAACCCGGTCTTCCGCGCCCGCGTTGTGGCACAGCGGGCAGCCGACCACGCTCAGCCGATTCCCGCCGTGTACGGTCATCTTCACGTGGCACGTGTCGCAGTTCGCCGGCAGCACGAACTGCCGGGCCGTCTGCGTCGCGCTGCCGACCACGAAGTCGAAAAACGCGTCGCTCGCCTTCTCAACCGTCTGTCCGTCAACCTCGAAATCACGCCGCGCCTCGATGCCGACCGTGTAGGTCCCGCTCGTTACCGCGCCACCACCACCGCTAGCAGCATTGACCGGCGCCGCGTACGTCTCCGGGAACGTGTCAAACGCGTAAACATACGTGCCGTCAGCCTCTTGCGCGACCTTGTTCGGGTCGTTCTCAGGCACGATGACGCGTTGGTAGTTCTCGACCGGTCCCGACAGGTAGATGGAAAAGCGATTCAGATCGGCGAAATCGAGCGTGTTGCCGTCGTCGTCCTGCAGCGTGAACATGACGTGGAAGGCCTTGCCGGCTTCGACCGGGCTGGAGCCCATCACGCCGGTGATCTCGACGTGCGTGCCCGGCACCGTCGCCCCGGCAGCCAGAC